>JAITIZ010000240.1 GCA_031279215.1 Planctomycetaceae bacterium | reverse complement strand
ATAGAACAAAAAAAATACCCAAAACTGGCTAGAATAAACATAAAATACACCTTGTTATTTAACATTTTATTATTCTCCATTACTTTAAGTTTTTAATACCATTCTAACCGGTCATTGGATATTTAAAACATCTACTACAAAGTGACCGAATTGGTATTCTGTTATCCTAAATAGTTGAAAAATAAAGTTACAGAGTCTGTTGTCAAAATAACATGAATACCATTATAGGTAACTTTGCACTACCTTAATCAATAAAATACAAATTGCCCACCCGTTATTTTTCTGGAGTGGGTACTCCTTCGCAACCTTTATCCTTTATTTGCGGTCTGACATTGAGATATGCTTCTGAATAACACCCCCACCCATTCCCATCAAGAAATTTTGCCCAATCAGCAGGATTCATATCTTCAAATTTATGTGTCCCAATTGTTCCCGAAATTAACCCACCTTCGGTCCAATCTGATGAACCTTGTCCACTTCCTGATGTTATCAAATTGCCATTAGAATCATAACAACATTGATTAGCATGTCCATTTACAAGTCTTGATCGTGTACATGCGGTTGCCCCATCATGGTAACCATATTTCCATGTACTAGGTTGTGTCCACCCTCCTGGTGGCGTGTTCCAGCCACCGGACGAATTTTTACAAATATTACAGGGACAAGCGGGCAAGGATCCTGTCCATGTTATATCGCGATTTTTATTGTACCATTCTTTAAAAGATTTCTTATAAGATTCACATCGCCCCGAACAATTACGTTTGTCATGCCCTATCCTGTACTGACATAGTTTTTTACAATCAATGTCACAAGTAAGTGGCGATGCTATTGTTTTTGATTCTCCGTATATATCACCATCATTATCAGGATTATTATCTATATACCTCATCAAATTTATATCTTTTGCATCATATCCTATCAGATCTCTCGAAATGAATCGCCCCTGTAATGTATGATAAAATCGACTTCGATACAACATCAATCCTGTTTCTGCATCAAAAACTTGCCCTGTGAAAGTCCGATTCCAACTATAATCTGAACTATTTTTCGTATTAAAGTTATTGTCCAGCCAAGTAATTTTACCGAAAGCATCGTACCTCATCCGCTCAACAACTGAACCCGTCGTGTCGCAGATTGCCACAACATTCCAATTCGGATCGGCAAGAGAATATAATCGTTCTTCGCCTTTTTCACGCAACACTAAATCGTCGATGTAACGTAATCCCCAAACGTAACTTGTGATTTCCGTACTAGTTTGTGATTCGATTTCCTGCCAGTTTTCATTGAAAAATGATTTCGTAACAGTTGAACCGACTGCTTTTTTAATTCGTTGGTTTAAACCGTTGTATTCATATTGAGCGATCAAATTATCATTTAAATCTTTTACTTCGACAAGTCGATTCCACGCGTCGTATTTTCCCTTCAAACCAGGCATTCAAACCATATTACCATTTGCGTCGTGATTTGCAATACCCTGCAATTCGTTGGCGGCGTTGTGAGTTTTATTTGTATAAATGAATTCAATTTATCACTCATAATTTTAATAATCAATCTGTGGTCACAGTATGCGCAAACCATAATTTTTGAACAATTTTGTTGTTTTTTGAACATTACTGAAGCGATAATCCGATTCATTACTTGTTGCATTTTCTAAAAATTATCCCCAATCCTATTATCGCAACAAAAAATTTAAGTCAGTTCTAATCTTTCGGACAAGCGCAGCAACGCACTACAATTTCATCTAAATTTAGTTAAAGAACCTTTGGGTAAAACAATAGATGCCGTTTTATCCATATCCATAAAAGCTACAATGAGCTTGTCGCCTTCTGATGCCGAACCAGATAATAAATAAAAATAAATATTTTGTTGAGAACAGTATATGATTATTTGGGGAACCATGTCAAATCTAACTCCCTTTATGAATATATGACATCTCCCTTGAATCGTAAATGAATTCAAAAATTCTGTAATAATCAAGTCTGTTGATTGGTATTGTTTTTCAGTATTATCTTTTATACAATAAACAATTATTTTTTCTGAATTTATAATACTGCTTTTTATCATATCTTCCAATTTTTTTTTCCCATATGAATTAAGAACTATATCATAATCATGTTCCAATACATACTGCGGAGATGATGGTAGATAAACATAATAGAATAATAAATATGATATAGGACATAAAAAAAATATTAGTAAAAAAAACAAAATAAATTTTTTACTGTTTTTTTTTATAAAGCCATATTTAAAAAATCTAATATTTTGCATATTTTTGGGAACCATTCATAGGGGGGGAGTATTGGTGGGTAACTGATATTTCGAGCGACTACCTCTCACCCTGTGAATATAAAAATTGGGGTAGGAAAACATAAATAACAAAAAAATACACCCATAATATTTCTCGCGTTCATAGAGTGGTTGGTAAAATAAGTAGTTTTTTATAGGTAGAATCTACCAACAATTGTTACCGGTTGATTTGCCGACAAACTAAAGTTTTGGAAAAAAGAGTTTATCGCGTCAATTTATCAATCACTTGAAATCCCGATCTGATCCTCGCTGTAAATTTGCCCCATTTTAACACGTCAACCTATGAACACTAGGGGGGGTGACACTAATTTCTCAAAAAAACAATGATATTAGCAAGAGCGATAAAGGCGTTCTAGGCTTTAAACAAGCGAGATTACGAAAAACCAATGTGTAACAATACTTTTTTGCAAATTAATCATGACAATCAAGTCCAATGCCAATTCATTAGCTCCTTTGTCTTGAATTTTTTGAGACCTAAATATTCTTCGATACGGCAGAAAATACCCAAGTCAATCCAACGACAAAATCGGCGATAAATAGTGAACCAATTACGACTATAGAGTTATTGGGTAATCTGATGGAGTATAAGTTTTCCATTCTCCATCACATTCGATTTTACCGTTTGGATGGTGAAGTACTTCTCCTGTACAGGCTTTAACACCGCTAATCTTAGGACAATTTTTCAAAAAAAGATTAATCGAATTTGCACGTCCACAAGCGACATTACATCCCAAGAGTACCACAATTGCTCCATCATTCAACTTGTCACAAATGGCATCTACTTTACATTTATCAAGTGGATCTTTTCCAAAATACTGATCTCCGTTAGCTCCATGGTCAAGAATTTCCAAATGATCAATATTTGTTATATTATTCTTATTTAAACCTCCCAACCCATTTTTACCATAGAATGGAAAACCGCGTTTTTCTCCATTTTTAGCCTGATTCAAGTAATAATTAAAAAAGTTATTACCATCTGCAAGTATTCGACCTTGCTCATTTTTACCACCTTTATCACCTTTGTCGTAGAGAATAATTTGTATTGGGGTTGTAGGAGCGGTAGTAGGAGCAGTAGTAGGAGCTGGTGGAGCAGGAGGAATAAGACCGAAAGGATCAAGCAAAAATATAGGATTTGTAGTAACATATCGGTATAAATTTATATCTTGCCCGTCATATCCAATCAAATCACGATTAATAAATCTTCCCAGTACCGTACTATAAAACCGATTTCGATACAATATAGACCCTGTTTCCACATCAAGAATTTGCCCCGTAAACGTCCTGTTCCAGTTAAATGTTGTTCCTGCTTTTGTGATAAAATCTTCATCGAAAACGTTCCATTTACCAAACGCATCATAAATGTAACGTTCCTGAATATCACCATTGGCATCGCAAATTGCCACAACATTCCAATTTGGATCGGCAAGAGAATATAACCGTTCTTCGCCTTTTTCACGTAATATTAAATCGTCAATGTAACGTAATCCCCAAACATAACTCGTTACCTGATTATTTGTAATTGATTCGACTTCCTGCCACTTTTCATTGAAAAATGATTT
>JAITIZ010000036.1 GCA_031279215.1 Planctomycetaceae bacterium | reverse complement strand
TCGTCCCTGCGGGACTAAGAAAATATAAGAGATTAAGGAAATTCCACGAAAATAGAACCAAAAAAATTATTCCACTAATTATATTGCCAGAATTTTTATAAATTTTTTTCCGTGTGTTCTATGTTAAAAACCGAATTTTAAGGTAAAATAAACGGTTATTATTATGGCAACTTCTAAAAATCTATTTATTTAGACAGAATTAACAAAATTTTCAGAATGGACAAATTGGAATAATTAATTCATTTGATCCGTGAATTGGCACAAATTTACACGAAAAAAAATTAGTGGACATTCGTAAAAATTTGTGGACAAAAAGAATTTTTAGAAATGACCTACTGAAAATATCATCCGAAAAGGAAGAGAATGATAATGGGACTCACTTATGCCGATATAACATTGGTCAATACCATTGATATAGCAGATGCCAAACGTGGGTTGATGTTGCCGGAATCAATTCGGACGATTAATGTACATGCGCTTGTGGATTCCGGTGCCATGTCGCTCGTTATCAACAAAAAAATCAAAGAACAACTCGGTCTTCAGATTTTGCGGACAATGGAAGGTGAACTTGCCGACGGTTCTAAAGCAACCTGTGAAGTTGCGGGACCTGTTGGAATTCGTTTTAAGAATCGCGAAACAACTTGTGAAGCCTTCGTTCTTAATGAAGCAAACGAAGTTTTGTTGGGCGTGATTCCAATTGAAGGAATGGATGTGATTCTTGATCCGATTAAAGAAGAACTTATACTTCCGCCGGATCGTCCAAATATTGCCCGCTATTACATCAAATAAAAACGTAACTTTTAATTTTTTAACCCTGCTGCGGCATTGCCGTAATAAAAACAAAGGAGCAATAAAATGCGAAACTACCTTTTGTCTTTTCTGTTCGTTTTCTGTTTAACAAATTTTGTATCGGCTGCCGACAACGGTTTGATCGGTCAATGGTTGTTTGATAACGACCCGCCAGGATTGGTACAAAATTCGGTCAACGGACAATTTCACGCTAAAATCTCACCGGAATTACCGCGAGTTGACGGTGTGTACGGAAAAGCGGTTGATCTTTCCGGTCAGTATCAAATCGTGATTCCCGCCGATTTTGTTCCGTCCGGTTTGACAGCACTCACGCTTTCCGCTTGGGTTGCTCCCCGAAAATTTGACGCTTACAATACAATTTTCCGTAAAGACGATGTTCATGGTTCTGTTCAAAACCGGATTTTGTTTGCATTTCAGAAGAATGGGTGTTTTCTGACACTCGGTTTAACAACCGGCGGAAATTATGCCGAATGTGATGCCGTTATCGCACCGGAAGAGTTATTGGACGGAAATTGGCATTTCATCGCCGCCTCTTTCGACGGTGAAATAATGCACGTTTATCTCGACGGTAATGAAATCGGAAATTATCGGCGGCAATCTCGGCAAATTGATACGTCCGCCGATTTTCGACCAATCAGGAAGTCTTGGTTTTACGAATCTAATCCCCCTGATGTTCGAAAATTAGACGAGACAACCGTTAATGCGCCCGGTTTTATTGGTTCATCACAGGGCAGTGGTGAATTTTATAACGGAAAAATGGATGATGTACGATTTTATAATCGTGCGTTAAGTTCCAGTGAAATCAAATCGGCTTATGCTGCCGGTAACATTTCACAAAATAATATTTTGAAACAGGCAGAAGAATCCGCAAAAAAATTGTACGTTAAGCGTGATTCCTATCTGCAAACATTGCTCGCAACACGTGAACATGTTGTCAAAGCGGAAAATTTTGATACGCTTACCCGTGTTGCACTTCACCGGATTTTACGAAACGATTATCCGGCGGAAGTTAATGAGTCGATTGTGAACTATCAGCGTAGTCCGGTTGAAATGATGCGGTGGAACAATGAACAATTACGTCACCGCGCCCAACAACTCGAAATTGCCTACACCGAATATTTGCCGTTGACCGAAAATCAATGGCAATTTCTTTCCGATAATGACCGGACAAAATGGCAGCGTGTCCGTGATTTTTTGGCGGTGTACAAAAAGAATGAAGGGAATTTGTACGAAATTGTTCTTGATATGGAAAAGGTGGTCAAAGATCGTCCGCGTGCATCCGAAGCGGTTGCTCCATACCGAACACCGGAAACTCCGCCGGTTAAAAACCGAACCGGTAACGAAACACAGCAACTCCTCGAAAAAGAATGGTTGTTTCAGTGTAACGAAAAACCAACGATTGAACGATCCTTGCAAGAAATCAGTTGGACAAAAGATTTGGCAACACGAATTTCAAAACAATATCCCAATGTTAATTTCGATACGGAATTAAAACAACTCAACGGCTATGAAACCAACGCCAAGTCTAAAACGTTATCCGATGAAGATCAAGACTTGTATTTTTCGGTTCGCCGTATCAAGCGGGACATAATGTTCAAAAATCCGGTGATTAATTTTGATTCGTTGGTTTATGTTGATTCACCGTTGCCGCAAGGTAATGAATCACATCACGAAACACGTCATCGTTTAGGTTACATGGCTGTTCCGGGCGGTCGTTTAATGACACTCAAAGGTTTAAATCCGAGCGGACATCAAACACAACTCATGCCGCAAAAACCGTTACACGGTTCCTTTTGGCGACCCGATCTTTCGTATGATGCACAAAAAGTTCTTGTCGGTTTCAAACCGCATAACGAAAAGAATTTTCACATTTACGAAATCAATATCGACGGAACCGGTGAACGTCAATTAACTGCCGGAATGTTTGACGATTTTGATCCGGTTTATTTGCCGGACGGTAAAAATTTCATGTTTTTAACCACACGCGGACATATTTATGTACGTTGTATGCCGCCGACGAACGCTTTTGTGCTGGCGCGTATGGCGTTGGACACCAAACCGGGTGATAAAAATTTGTACATTATTTCGCGTAACGGCGAACCGGAATACACTCCGTCGGTGATGAGTGACGGTCGCGTGATTTACACTCGTTGGGAATACACCGACAAACCGCTTTGGCGTGCGCAAAGTCTTTGGACAATGAACACCGACGGAACGCAAGTTCAAACATTTTGGGGTAATCAATCCGTGTGGCCAGATTTGTTGAAAGATGCCCGATCCATTCCGAATAGTGAACGTGTTATGTTCACCGGTTCCGCCCATCATAATTGGTTCAGCGGTTGTATCGGAATTATCGATCCGGGTAAAGGTTTCAATTTTCCTGACGGTCTTACAAAAGTTACGCAGGAAATCGGGTGGCCCGAAAGTGGGAATGGTCCGGTTGATCCGAAAGAATCGAAAAAT
Organism: Planctomycetaceae bacterium; assembly: GCA_031279215.1. GTDB lineage: Bacteria > Planctomycetota > Planctomycetia > Pirellulales > Thermoguttaceae > WRKP01. Next base: position 24,044 of record JAITIZ010000036.1, on the reverse strand, counting down.
TATCACACCGCCGGAAATTACGGGGCGTATTATTCACCGTATCCGCTCAGTGAAAAAGATTTTTTAGTATCGGCTCAACGTGTTATAAAAAATTCAGAAGGGAAAAATGTTGCGGAAAAATTCGTTCTTTTGTTGATGGATACCGACGGCAATCGTGAATTGGTGTTGGAAGGTCATCATCACATTTTTGATGCGCAACCGATTCGTTCCCGAATTGTTCCGCAAATTGCAGCGGATCGGATTGAATTGCCCGCGTGGGAAGAACGGGATAAACCCAACACCGGCGTGATTTACAGTAACAATGTGTACGAAAATGCTCCCGAAGAACTTCGTAACAAAGCGAAATATTTACGTATCTGGTCAATTGAACATAAAACTTATACTTATTGGTACAAACGAAATTATGTTTCATCGGGACCGGAAATTTCGGTAAGTCAATCGGAAGGCGTTAAGAAAATTATTGGAACGGTTCCGATTGAAGCCGACGGTAGTGTGAGTTTTACGGCACCGTCGGGAATTGCGCTTCATTTTCAATTACTGGACGAAAATCAACTGGCGTTGCAAACGATGAAGAGTTTTACTGGAGTTTTGCCGGGAGAAACGCGCGGTTGTTTGGGTTGCCATGAATCCATGACCCGTTCACCGGTAACAGCGCAAACAGGTAAAGCGTTAAAACGTGCGCCGTCGGAGATTACGCCGGTTTCTTGGAACGATATTACGGTGAGTTATGAACGTTATGTTCAGCCGGTGTTGGATAAACATTGCGGCGAATGTCACCAAAATCCAGAACACGATGCGTACAAAAAATTCAACGCAACACTTCGTCCTGGTTTTCTTGGTTTCAAAGAACCGTACATGACGTTAATGGGCAGTCCGACTTGGGGTGCGCCGTACAAAACGGTTGCCGGTTCGGAAAAAGTTGGCGGTTTCGGTTGGGCGGACACGATTCTTGTGGAATCGTATCATCAACGCGATCCGGCGGCTTATGCAACTTATCCGCCAATGCAAAAATTATCGTACAAAAGTCGGTTGATTCACCGAATGAGAAGCGGTGAACACAATAACGTTAAAGTGACCGGCGATGATTTATTGCGTGTCATTTTATGGGTTGATGCGATGGGACCGTATTACGGTGCGGAAGAGGTTCGTTGTATGGAAGACCCGATGTTTCAAGGAAAAGATTGGATTTCGCAACGTCCCCGAATTATGACCGCTCCGATTGTCCAACGACCGGGACCATTCGATCCGTTTTTCACCGATTCCGATTCCGCCTATGAAACACCAGACCCAATAAAATACAACGCATTACCGGTCGGCGTTGTACGATTGAAACAGTAACAGAATCGAAATGATTCAATCAAAGTAAGAAACTCAAAAGGGTAGATGACGTTTCGGTAAAATGTCATCTACCTTGATTATTTTTATGAACCGATTTTTTTTAACATTAATGCCGATTATTTTTCAATTTTCCATGTTCAAAAATAATTCTTTTGTGTATTTATTGATTTTTGTGATTTAGAAAGGTAAAATAGAATTAAATTGTTAGAGATACTTAAATTCTCATTGTCAATAACATATTTTGATTACGGAATTTTTGTTTCCAAAATGTTTTTTACCTTTATTTAACAGGAGAATATGCTCATGGAACGACGTGAATTTTTGAAAAAAGGAACGCAAACATCACTCGGGTTCGGCATCGGTCTGACGATTTTAAACGGAAAATCAATTGCGGATACCACGGCGAACAATAAAATCAATCTTGCCTTGATTGGTTGCGGCGGACGCGGTACAGGATTGTTACACGGTTTTCGGGAGTTTGGCGATGTAAATATCGCCTATTGTTGCGATGTCCAACAAGAACAGGGCAAAAAAACGGCTGACAGTGTAAAAGCAAAATATGTTGGTGATATGCGAACCGTTTTTGATGATAAAAATGTTGATGCCGTTGTTTGCGCATTGCCCGATCATTGGCACGCACTCGCCGCAATTCGTGCAATCCAAGCAGGAAAAGATGTTTATACCGAAAAACCCGCTTCACAATCCGGTTGGGAAGGTCAGAAAATGGTCGAAGCCGCACGGAAATATAAGCGAATCGTTCAGCACGGAACCCAAAACCGAAGTGCGCCGTACAATATCGCCGCAAAAAAATATATCGACGAAGGAAAACTCGGAACAATTCATCTTTGCCGTGTTTTCAATCAGAAACGTGAAATGAATTCGTTCAAAATTCAAACCGGCGAACCGGTTCCCAAAAATCTTAATTGGAATGACTGGCTCGGTCCCGCCGCAGAACGTCCGTATTCTTCGACAATTGTGAACAGAAATTGGCATGAATTATGGGATTTTTCCTCCGGTGATGTTCTGAATGACGGTGTTCACCAGATTGATTTGGCTCGCTGGCTTATCGGCAAGGAAATTCCAAAGTCGGCGTATGCTGTCGGCGGACGTTTCACCGACCCAAACAGTGATGCCCAAACACCGGATACGTTAATTGCTTCTTACGAATATGATGATCTCACCTTTACCGTTGAAGAAACTCTTTATTCCAATTACATTCTCAAAATTGATGGAACGGTTCGTCAATCCGATATGTTTCCGTACTGGATGCAATGCGCAACGCGTATCGAACTTTATGGAACAAAAGGTTTAATGATTGTTGGTCGGCACGGCGGAGGTTGGCAGGTTTTCGACCGTCCGAAAGATCGGCAACCGGTTGTCAAAGCCCAAGAGTTCGGACGTTTTCCCGATCCAGAGCATAAACGTAACTTTTTGGATTGTATCCGGTCGCGTGAATTGCCCACCGCCGACATCGAAAAAGGACACCGAAGTACTTCGCTCGTCCATTATTCGACCATCTCCTACCGTTTAGGCGGTCTGAAACTCGATATCGACGAAAAAACCGGCGTTCCCAAAAATCCCGAAGCCGCTCAATATTGGAAACGGGATTACCGAACACCCTACGTCATTCCAGACGAAGTGTAATTAACAACAATTTCCACAAATCCTTTTTTGTCCACGAATTGACACGAACTTTCACAAATTATTTATTCGTGATCATTTATGAAAATTCGTGGATAATTAGGAATTATTGGAGAGGTTTCATTGGAAAATTGGCAAAAAATCTCTGTGTTTTTTTGGGTAAAAATAGATAGTTACATTATATATTTTCAACTCAACTATTCACACCGTTGTTTTTAGAAAATAGAGATGTTCATCAGACTTTCCTCCTTGAATATATTAAGTTCGTTTGTATAATCGTGCAAAATTATATTTATTGGGCAAGATAAATTGGGAAACGATACAAATATGTTTTTTGAAATAGATAATATCGGTAAAGTTCAAAATGCCTGTATCGAAATGTGCGGAATTACTGTTTTGGCAGGTAACAACAGTACAGGTAAAAGTACCTTCGGAAAATCTTTGTTCAGTATATTTAACGCTTTTTATGAATCAGAACAAGGAATTTTACGGGAACGGAAAAAAAGTCTTAAAGACATTATTTTTCGTTCAGCACAACGGTTGCCTTCTCGTCAACAACAAGACTCCGTGAATAAAATTGTAGATGCTATATTAGACAAAAAGAATTCTTCTCAAGAAATTCGGAAAATCATCCGCAATGCTATTGAACAACAGATTATTATTCCTTCCCAAATGGGAGACGATTCGGCAGACACACTATTTGAGAAAATTCGACGTTCTGTTGCAATAAGTGCGGAACAAATTCAAAAAAATATTTTGACACAATATCTTTGCACCGAATTTGACAACCAAATAACACATATTGAACACCCCGAACAAAAAGGGAATATTTCCTTAACAATAAAAAACAATAAACTTGACACATTAATACAAGAAAATAAATGTATCAATTATATCGATGAGGTAGGCATCATTTACCAAGCATTTTATCTTGATAGTCCGTTTGTTATGGACAAAATTACTCCCAACTATAATTTTTATCCTAAATATAACCATCGAGGACATCTCATCAAAAAATTGCGGAAAACCGGAATAAAAAACAGTATAATTGACACGGAAATTGTTAGGCAAAAATTTGAAACAATTTTAGTGCCGTTTTATTCTATCGTTGGCGGTGAGTTCAAAAATACCGAATTGGGTCTGGGATTTCAAGAAAATAGTTTGAGTAAACCGCTTGTTCTCGCGAATGTTTCTGCGGGAATGAAACCGTTTCTTATTATCAAACGGCTTTTGGAAAACGGTGAACTCAAAGAGCAAAATATCCTGATTCTTGATGAGCCGGAAATTCATTTACATCCTGAATGGCAATTGGTATTAGCCGAATTGTTAGTTTTGTTACAAAAAGAGTTTGATCTGACCATATTACTGACAACTCACAGCCCCTATTTTTTACACGCAATAGAAGTCTATAGCGCAAAACAAAAAATAAACAATCGTTGCAATTATTATCTTACCATCAATAAAGGTAAATATTGTTCTGTTCAAAATGTTACAAACAACACAGACGGTGTTTATCAAAAATTGGCAAAACCTTTTCAAACATTGGAGAATCTCCGTTATGCCGAATGAAGTACAAATTTACAATAAAATATTGCAAGAGTTTGGTGATACTCTGGAAAATGCGTCAAAAGATACCCAAAATAACCAGTATATGACACAATGCCAAAAACGGATAGTTAATTTTGATTCATTTAAGGAATATGTTACAACAAAATTAAAGTTGTCCGGCTGTCCTTATTCATGTGATGTACTGTATCGATATTGTACAAATGAATGGTTTTTGATTGAATTTAAAAATGGAAAACTTGAAAACGAAAATACAAATAAAGGTTTCGTTCCCAAAAATAACGAATTTTATGATATTATCAGAAAACTTCTTGAAAGTTTACTTTTGTTGACAGAAGAATTAGAGCAATCTATAAAATTTTTTCGCAACAATATTATTTTTATCCTTGTTTATAATGAACAGAATAATCCTTTTTTGAATGTGATGGATTCAATGATAAAATTGGGGCACAAAAGTGAACCAATACCAATGTCCTACTTGAATGAAATTTTACCAAATGATAAATTTAACGTATCCTACTTTAACAAATTGTACGTCAAAAAAACATTCGTCTGTTCTAAAGAATTTTTTGAGAAAGAATTTATTACGAAATGGACGTAACTGTTTATTGTATTTTTGAATATTTTTTTCAACAGAATTGGCAGAATTTCAGATCATTAGCCCAGATAGGGGCGTTGGGATTCTAGCCCGTCCTTTCAGGGCTTTGAGGTGCGGTTGGATTTTGCCCCACCCCGTTGGGGCGGGCGATTCCGTAAAAAATCCTAACGCCCCTAGCGGGGCTAATATAAAAAACAAAAATCCCACTGATATATTACTATTGATTTTGTTTAAAAAATAAGTTTTTAGAAATTACTTTAACATTAATTTAACCCAAAAGGAAAAAAAACAATGCGTATTTTACAGATTTTATTTCTTGGTGCAATGATGAGTTCATTGACTGTTGTTGCTGAAGACATAAAAATTAACGTTCAAAAACAAGTGGCTGTTGTTTTTGAACAGAAAGCCGAAGTCCAAAACTGGAAACCAACCGAAACCGCAATCATTATCTGTGATATGTGGAACCAACATTGGTGTAAAGGTGCAACCGCTCGCGTTGGCGAAATGGCTCCGATCATGAATCAAGTTCTCCAAACCGCACGCAATAAAGGAGTAACTATTATTCATGCTCCCAGCAGTTGTATGAATTTTTACGAAAATAGTCCGGCAAGAAAACGCGCGAAAGAATTTAATGATCCGCAAATCAAAGAATTCCTCAACGGTGAAGCGTGGAATAACGGGATTCCGTCGGAGAAAGGAATGACGTGGCCTGTGGATCAACGTGATGGCGGTTGCGATTGTGAACCAAAATGCAAAGGCGGTTCACCCTGGAAACGACAAATCGAAACATTAATTATCGACGAAGAAAAAGATCTAGTGTCCGATAAAGGTGTTGAAATCGGTTCGTTTATGAAAGCGAAAGGAATTAAAAACGTTATTTTAATGGGTGTTCACACCAATATGTGTGTGATTGGTCGTCCGTTTGGACTTCGCAATATGGTCAAACTCGGTAAAAATGTTGTGTTAATGCGTGATATGACCGACACAATGTACAACTCCCGAAGTTATCCCAACGTCTCCCATTTCAAAGGAACCGAACTTGTTGTCGAATATATTGAAAAATATGTTTGCCCAACAATCCTGTCAACCGATTTCATCGACGGTAAACCATTCCGATTTGCACAGGACAAAGAAAAATAAGTAATAATACTTCCGGCAGTTACTTGATTGATGTTTATTTGTAACTGCCTATTTATTATGGTATAGAGTGTGTACCTTTTTCGCAGAGGGTCTGTTTTTAGCACGAAATTTTGAGTTTCGTTTATTTTGGTTTTATTTTTTGGGGTTTTGCGGTCATCACCGCGAGATTGTAACAAAAAAGCAACACTTCCAATTGCACGGCAGAATCCTTAAAAATCCGCGAATATCGAATATCTGCGAATATTTGTGGACGAAAATCTGCGTAAATCTGCGGACAAAAATAGACAATTACATATTCTAACTCATCCTCCAAAGTCCTCCCATTCTTTATTGGGACGAAAACTTATATCCGTCGATAATGTTTTCGTTTTCATTTTTCGTCCGAAAATATCCTCGTGATGTTCAATTAGTCTTTTTCTAGTGTGTAGGAGGTTTGTTGATAAACCGGTTTTTCGTTTTCGTTAATTTTATAACGCGGATCAATATGAACGATCCGTCCTTCTTCGGGAATTGGGATGTTGTTTTTCGATGTTTTCATTTTGTTTGGAATTGTTGGCAATGTTTGATAGGCATCGTTATTCTCTGGAAAAACCAAAGGCAACAACGAATGAATTCGCCGTTCCAGTGTAAAACGGGCAGACTTGAAATTTTGCAACGATTTAATATTAGGTAAAACCGGTTTTAGAATCCGTGATTCTGTTTCGATATTTGTTTTTGTTGAAGGTTCTTCGATTATGATTTCGTCCCATTGGGGTATTTCCAGCGTATCCGGTTGAGTTTTCTGATTGAACGATTCCCAATCACACAACGTATCACTCCCAAGACCGTCGCCCCAAAATGGAAGAGAACCTTTAACCGGCGGTTGTTTACGAATCAGATTTCGAATAAAAATTGCCGGATCACGAGCGGCTTTATCTGTCAGGATGTTGATGTTTCTTGTAATTGGTTTGATGTCGGTTCGTAACATTTTATCGACTTCGTCGGTAATCTGTTCGATATTATCGAGAGTTATCAGTAATTTTTCGTACATTTCCGGATCACGCATCAGTCTTTTAACCGTTCCATCAGCGTTACGGAATCCTTCGGCAATCATTGTCAATTCGTCAAAAAGCGAATCCAGTTTTACCGCACTCTTTTTGAGTGTTGCAATAAATTCGGGAACATCATCTTGAACACTATCCGTGATTTTCGATACACTTTCAAGAGCACGTTCTGCTTTTTCAAGTCCATGAACAATTTTATCCATTGAGATATTACCGCGTTCAATAAGCAATCGGGCATCATGAACGAATAAGTTTGAACCGTCAATCAATGTCCGTGAACGATCCGTAATATCAGGAATATCCGTAATAAATTTCCGTACATTTTTTTGAATTACCGGATCACCGATAAATCTATTACCTTCGTCAATCAGCCGGTTCATCGAATTCATTGTTGTCCGCATTTCGTTGAACGTGTCTTCAAACAAGGTTCGCCGAGCATTTAACTCTTCCGAATTTCCTAAAAAGGAATTGACCCGATCAAGAAAATCACCAACACGTACAGTAATATTGCTGAATTGAACCGCAGCATCGGATATACTGTTAATCGCTTTGGTCAGATCGCCTTCAATACTGGAAAATCCGCTCATTAAATCTAACGGCATTCCGCCAACCAACGGTTTATCAGGATCAATTGCCTCAATTTTGCCGGTAAAATTTGCCTTTTTGACAAATTCCAACGAGGCTTCGCCCATGATAACAGTTTGGCGGATATGACATTCTTCATTTGTGTACAATTTTCGTGCTTTGGAGATAAGAACCGAGACTTCAACTTCCCGATCCAGATCAACCAATTGAACATTTGAAACACGCCCGATTTTCACGCCGTTTTTGAACACCGGTGAATTACGGCTAATACCCGGTGTTCGCTGAAACCGAACCTTGACCATGTATTCGCCGCCGAAATTGACAATTGACTGCTTACCAAAAAATACCATCAAAACGACAAGACCAATCAATGCCGCAAGAACCATGATACCAATCCGAAATTCACGCTGTTGAGTATCCATAAATTTTTATTCATAAATTGATTGGGTTAATGTACAAAATCAATTGATTTAGAAAAACAGAAAAACAACAACCAATAAGTTACAGAAATTTTTCATTTAATTATACAAATAATTGTACAAAAATTGTTGTTATTCCGGTAATTCGGTTATTTTATTCTTGTTTTTTGATTCCCAAAAATTGTTGAACACGTTGATCTTTTGAATTTTTGATTTCTTCCGGTGTTCCGTCGAAAATCATTTGCGGTTCTAGTTCGGCGAGTTTGGTAAACGGGTACAGCATAATAATTCGACCGGCAACTTTACAAGCGGATCTCATATCGTGTGTTACCATAACACTTGTTACGTTATAATGTATTTGTGTTGTGATCATGAGTTCATCAATAACATCGCTCATAATTGGATCGAGGCCGGTTGTTGGTTCGTCGTAAAGTATTAGTTCCGGTTCCAACGCCAATGCCCTTGCAAATCCAACACGTTTTCTCATTCCGCCGGAAAGTTCAGCAGGTTTTTTATCGAGAACCTGTTGCGAAAGTCCGACTTCATTGACAAGCCGTTTGACCTGTTCATTGATTTCCGTTTTCGATTTATTTGTGTGTTGAACGAGAGAAAAAGCAATATTTTCTCTTATGGTCATACTGTCAAACAGTGCCGCATGCTGGAATACAAATCCGTATCGGGATCGAATCCGAGCAAGATCAAAATAGGATAATTTGTTCAAATCATTACCGTCAAAAAGAATACGCCCCGTGTTCGGTTTATTGAGTCCGATCAATGTTTTAAGCAACACGGTTTTACCGCAACCGCTTTCACCAATAACCGCAACTGTTTCGCCTTTGAAAACAGAAAAACTAATATTCCGAAGTACCGGATTGGAACCGAATTTAATACTAAGATTTTCTATGCGAAGGATTGGTTCTTCCTGTTCGGTTGAAATTTCAGGCAACAAATCTTGAATAAAATCCGGTTCGATTGATTCCATGAGGAGTATTTTTCCGGTTTACTGTTTTTTACTTTTGCGATACTTTTTCTATACTTCCGGCAGCCATTCGATTGATTTTTTGCCAATAAATAAACAAAAAATAAACAAATTATTATTCAGACTATCGGCAAATCCAGAAATAAGGATTAGGAAAACTTTAACGGTTTTATGGTTTGTACGGGATTCAGTCCGCAGATGACGCAGATGTTCGCAGATTTTTTTGAGAATACAAAATAACGAAGTAAACAAAAGGAGAATAGGCAGTATTACGCAATAAACTGGTCTTTTTTAATTTGGCAGATTGTCAATCTTGCGGTAAAAGCAGGTTTTCCGTAAAAGACATAAGGCAAAAAACAACCAATTTATAACAGGACACAGGACAAAATATAATACTCCAGCCGCAATAATTTCAGCCCGACTCATTCCGATAAGGCAATCCTTCCTATTAGAAAGTCCGTCCGTAATACCGGCAAAAGTCTTGTAAGAGTATTTGAGACCGAAAAAAACAATCGCGTGGACAATGAACCGACATATTATCGGCTGCATTTGCGGCACCGCCCCAAACAATAACATTGCCCAAAACTGTTATGTAGTTATTTCGCCCCCAAAGCATATCGCCATTAGTAACAGGAACTTCGCCGGAATTGGACGGGCAAACCAAACCGGAAAGAGTTAAATTGACTGTGATTGCTAATCAATTATTGAAACTATAAAAGTCCGTTTTGCTCACAAATTTATCATAAAGTGCCTGTTGTTCAAAAGACGAACACAAATGAGATATACTCATTGTACTTTAAAATTCGGTTTTATAAGAACGGAATTTTTGTGTTTTTTATTTGAAATCCTGTAAATTTTGTTTCAACACTGTTTGTATATTTTGTTTTTCTTTTTGTTTCATATTTTCAAAAAAAATTCATGAACGATTACAAATTATTGAGGCAATTTTTGTGTTTTGCCGAACTCAATAAGAACAGGACTGAGTAATCCTGATGGGAGAAGCGTATCTTTAGCAGAAAATCCTTGATACAATTTATAAGTCCTCTCATTGGTTTTTCGTTCAGGAATAAGATAAAGGTTGGTTCGTGTCAACCGTTTTTCGGGTGGAAGTCCCGCATCGCCGATAAGACGGTTTGCCCAACAATTTGTAACTTCTATTTCCAGTACGTTTTCACCCAACCGGCACGCAGAAGCAATGTCAACAGAACGTGGAGCCGTCCAAAGAATTCCCAACTCCTCGCCGTTCAATTTCACTTTTGCAATATGATGAGCAGCACCAATTGAAAGCCGTGTTGGAATTCCGATTTGTTTTTCGTTGAGCGAAAAAGTGTTTCGATAAATTGCCGTACCGGAATAATATCGAATTGCCGGATCGGAATGTTCGTTCCAAAGTGTTAATTGGTCAAAAATTACTTTTTCCTGTTTTCCCCGCACCGGATCAAAACGAACTTCCCAAGATTTTTGTAATTCAATTGCCGGAGGAAGATCGGCTGTCCATTCCGTTTGTTTTCCCGAAGCCGTTGTCAATCGGTAAGAACCGCTTTTCCATTGCGTCCATATTGATTGTTCATTGACTTCCAAACCGATTTTTGTATCAGCAATTTCCGTAATATAATTTTTATCCGGTGTTCCATCAAAGACGACAAAAACAGAGCCAAACGCTGCCAAGTTAATTGTAACTTTAGTACGTCCGTCTTGTGTAAAAGAATAAGCAAGCGGAACCGTAATTTTTCCCGTAACAGCGTCCCATAACTTCGGCTCACGTCCCGAAACACGGAAAATACAATCCGCATTTCCGTTACCGGAAATAAAATAAATATCCTTATCCTTCAACTTTCGGTGATGATATTCAAAGGAACCGGAAAAATCAGGATCAATTTGTTGTTCCTGAAGAAATTGTTGTAGCGAAATTCCTTTAAAAATTGTTCCGTGTCCAAGTGAATGCCGGAAGGTTTTATTGGTGTCGGTGTTTGTTCCTAACGGTTGGAGTTCCGGCGATTGGTTTTCTGATGCTTGAGTTCCCCAAAGTTGATTGGCAAGATCAGCAATTTCCTGATCACAAGACGGGTAATTTTTCAGACTGGGTGTTTGAATGGTTCGTTTGTTTCCGAGAATAATTGTTGCGCCTTCTGATGTTAGTTGAACGATTTTTTTCAACGCTTCAACCGGCAAAACCTCTTCGAGCGGGTCTAATACCAAAAAACGGTAACACATTCCGTTTGGCAAAACCAGTTTTCCATCCTGACAGGTAAGCCGATGAACAAGAATTTCCGTATCAAGTAAATCGTAAGTATATCCTGCCGGTAACACCAATGAAGAATTGGGATTCCATTTTTCGCTGCGTCCCCATGCAGTGTAATTTTTATCGCTGACATAAACACAAGCGTCGGCAGCGAACAATCCTTGCCGTAACAAATACTGGCAGCGTCCAAGATAATTCATAAAAGGTGTAACATAATTCCACCAGGTAACATTGGTATTGATATGAGTACCCGCAAAATATTCGTAACCGGGTTTACCTAATTCGGGCGGTGAGGCGGTGAAGGTATGCCAGATGAATTTGTTGGCTCCATCAATGAAATTGACATCGGCGGCGGGTTTCAATCGTGCCGGATACATTGTCCAATGCCGAACCATGTGAGTAAAAGCTTCTACGGCAACTTCTTTTTGCCCGTAAATATGCGACGCCATCGAAACGTAACGCATATTCGACCGCGTGCCGTAATTCGTTTCATTAACCCAAAATTCGCCTTGTGCAAAATCGTTTTCACCAAAAAAGGAAAGCATATCGGCTTCGCGGAACATGGGTTGTTGCCGGTTCCAGGGACCGCCGTTTTCGGAATGCCAAATGATTCCGTTTTCGTGACAAAGCCGACCAATATTGGCGTAACAGTTTTTTTGAAAACAGTAGGCAATTGTTTTGTAATAATCATACAAAAAACGTTTTGAAACCTCTGCGTTTTCAACAATCATTCCGGCGAGAACCGGCAAATATTGTTTGAGATCATACCCATTTTGATCCCAAAAAATCTTGTCAAATTCTTGTGTCCAGTTAGGCGAACTTCCTTCCCAACTAACGTTATAAAAATGGGTGAGTGTTTTTCCTGTGTGTTCACCGGCATCTTTAATCAGTTCTGAACCGATGAGATGAAAATATTGAGTACACGCTTTGGCGTTGAGAATATCGACACTTCCGAAATCGCCGACAATTTCGTAACCAAAACGAAGTACATACCAATTACCGTCAGGAGCATTCCATTCGAGTTGGTGATTTTTTACATTGTTGGTCAAATCAATTATTTCAGTAACAACTGGAGATGTTTCATTGATAGGAACAACTTTTTGAAATACTCCGGTTTTTTGTAATGTCAAACGAACACCTAAAACAGCAACATCTTGATAATATGGTTTTTCGTCCGGTATTGGTAATTTTAGTGTGATTTTGTTGTTGTTATTGTTATTATTGTTGTTGCTATTATTATTGAGATGATTGACGGGATAGACTGACCAGATTAGTTCTTTGGGACCGTTTTCTTTCATATCCCACACACCGCGTAGATGTCCGCCGGTATTGGCGATATTGATACTGACTTTCAGATGACAACGGGCGGCTTCGTTGATGGTATGTTTTACCATTTCCCGCCATTGGGGACTCATAAATTCGTACTTAATTTTGAGTGGAACCGGAACATGATCTTTGGAATCAAATTCATCGTAATAACCGCGTGAATCAAAAAGCAAAATCCCGCCGATTCCTTTTTGTTGCATTTCTTCGAGGTCGTGAGTAATTTGTTCTTTTGTAACATTTCCCTTGAGCCACCAATAATAAACCCAAGGTTTGGCGTCATTGGGAACATTAACAAATTCCGATGCGGTTGGCGTTTCACTTTCGGCGGTGTAACAAACCGAAATAAACAACACAAAAATTGTAGTCAAAAAGAACACAACAGAAACAATGTTTTTTCTCATAGTAATTAAAAAATTAAAAGGAATGGAAAATGGAAAAAATGTTTGAAATTGTTCACGTTTCAAAAAATCAGTTATTCAAAAGGCACGCAATATTTGACCGAAATATTACAACGGTTGAGTTTTGTAATTGTGAACAATTTGTCCTTAACGTTGGGGGATGATTGGGATGACGATTTTTTGTGCCTAAACAGGGTACAAGTCGGCAAGTACCGGCAACGCAATGTTTCGGCGAAACACTGCCTACTTTTTGATTCTAAATTTTTGATTTGCATGAACAGTTACATTTATTTTTTCATGGGCGGTTCGACAAAAAAATCGAATGTTTTTAGGTCGGGAATAGTGATTTCCAATGGTGTTGTTTCTGGTTTCGTGAATCTGGTGTCGATTAACGATTTCATCGAATAAATATAGCTTACCGGCGGTGTTTGTGTATTGTCATCACCGACAGCTGGAGCCGCTGAAACGGTAACAGGAATCGGTTCATCATCCATAATTGCTCCAACAATATAGACTTTATATTTTCCTGGTGGGAGACCGTCTTTTTTTCCAAGCGATCCGACATCATAAGTTCCATCATTTTGAAGAACCGCATGCGCCGGATAGGTTTCCGATGCAAAATAAATCGTCCCATATTGGAGTGGTTTTCCATCTGGAAATGTTACTTTACCGGTCAATTTTTGTTTTTCATTACATCCTGTTATAAAAAATAATAGGGAACCAATTATTATGAACAAATATCGTTTCATATTTTTTATTAGTAATTTATATTGGTATTGGAAATTTAGAGAGATGCAACGGGTTCGCCATCATCTTTAACGGAAAGTCTTCGTAAAATTGGGGTAGGGGTTGTTACGGAAACAGCTTTAACGGTTCCGTCTCCCAAAACAAATTGACAAACGCCAGGGTGATAACTTCCAAATGCAATGGCACGGAGTGGACTATCAAAAGCGTAACGCGGTCCGGGACGTGGTTCGGCAAAATCACTTGCACGGCACAACGCTATTTCTGTAGCTCCAACCGAAATCGGAGTACTAGCAACCGAAGCAGCTTCATAATAAACTAAAGCACGTCCTATTGATGGTGAACGGTGAATTCCGGTTTGTAATAAACTACAATCAGCCATTCCCAACATATCATCATTTGTGGCATCGCTTTCGGAACAAACACCAACTTTATTGAACGGGATGTGTTTTTCGCCAATAAAAAACTGATTACTCAAACCATCCGTAATGGATGCAAAATTGTCACGAGGTTCCCAACTCCACATTCCGCCTTGAAAGTTATGAGCAATCGCAATGCGAAATGGTCCTCGATGTAAATTTATATGTGTACTAGGCGAAGTGATAGTATTTTGTTGAAACCAATTATAGGTATCAAGTGTCGCAAAAACCAATCCATAATCGCCTTGTGGTCCCGCCGCATTGGGACCGGTATTACTAGAATTGCTTGTTACCGTAACACCTGGAGCAGGATACGTATTGATGCCGCTCCGCCGTGTGGGACAAAAATAAGTTGAAACGGAACCAAATCCTTTTTGGGTTTCAAGACCGACCCAATTCCACCAATTATTTGTTGTTGTGAAACAGGCAGAGCTTGAAGTGTACGGACCAATTACCTTTTCATACAACACAGGTTGTTCAATGAAAGGGTAAAGTAATCCCCATGCAGTGCAACGGTGAGCATCATAGACAGTGTTGGGCGGTAAACCATTTCGGGTATCGTGGAAATTGTGTACGGCGATACCAAGTTGTTTGAGATTGTTGCTACACTGCATTCTTCTTGCGGCTTCTCGTGCCGCCTGAACTGCCGGTAACAGAAGAGCAATTAACACTCCAATAATCGCAATCACTACAAGAAGTTCGACAAGCGTAAACGCTTTTGTTCTGTTTCCAGATCGGTTTTGAATCTTACTTAAACTATGCCCCCCCCATCTTAACAGGAACAGTTGGGATAAATAGTTTACACAATCATTAAGCATGTTAAAACAGTAAAAATACTTAAAATAGTGAAAATACGTGATTTTCATAATTAATCTCCTTACAAAATAGGGTTGAAAAACTGAAAAAACATTTAATTAAACAAGTTATTGTTTTACGAAACAATAACACACTCAATACCGAGAATATCAGCGATTTTTCGGATTGTTTGAGCGTGGTGACCAATACCCAGTGAAAAATGATGCGTCGGTCCTTCCGCAATCCAATGTTTCAAAAAACGCCGAATATCAGTACCGAAATAGCCGTGCGTATTAGTGTTACCGGTGGGAGGAATCAACCCTTTGAGCGATTCACCTTCAGCAAGAATAAACTTGAACTTGCCGTCCGGTTTGACACCAATACTCAACATCGTTATCGGTCCCTTGCGAATATTAAACTCAACACTTGCCCCAGAACCCGGTTTACCGTGATACTTATTCAAACTCCGTAACACCGGTTTGCGATCCGCAATATTCAAATGATGCGGACCGTCATGTCCCACCAACACCGTTTGTCGTACAAAATCAATCGGGTGAAATTCCGCAAAACTTCCGCCGATTTCAAGCCTGTCCATAATCATCATCGCAATACAAGTTTTAATATCAAACTCGCCGCACATCGGAAATCCCGCTCCCGTCAACAAAGAATTACCGACAATTAAATTCGTAACCAATTCACGCATGAGTGTTCCCGATGCGGCTTCGTAATAGTATGCCAAACCATCTAATTGTTGATCGCTAATAAACATCTCCAACGCAACCGCCGCCTTCGCCGCAATATGTAAATCAAAATCCGTTAATTTGATTGTCAACGGATCGGAAATCGGATCAGGTGTATCAAAAAAATCAATAATTTCGTTTTTCTTTTGTTCAATTTCGTCCGAATATTCGTCGCGATAAAATCGGAGAATCTGATCCGGTTCGCACTGAACAACATGAACCCCAAACGCCGCCGTCAATGCCGTTGGATCAGTGTGCATATCAAGCATCGATTCCAAAACATGTCCCAAATGACCCAGCCTCGCATACCGTAAATCATGCAATACATGAGCAATACGACACCATTCGGAAATTTCCGTATCAACAACCGGATCGTCCCAAAGTGTTCCAAGAATCACCGCCGGAGATTTACAACCCATGCGAAGTGCAACCCCAAAAAATTCCGGCACAGAACAAAAATCATCGTTACATAATTGCATGTACGTTGTTCCGTGAACATAATCCATCGCCGAATCCGGTTGAAGCGCAACAAGAATAATCGGAATATCCAGCCCGCGAAAAATGGCCCCAATTGTCGAAGAGGTTGCATACGTCAACATGTCAACAAATAAAATATCAAGATCAGCAGCTCTCAACTTCGGAAGAAGTTCCAACGCATTCAAAGCATTATCGACAATTCCAAAATTAACCGTTTCAATATTGAACCGCTCCGCCTTGTTACAAAATATTTTCAATTTACCATCCAGTTCGTTAAGCAAACCAGGAAACTGACTCCAATACGTATGATGTCCAACACCGAAAATTCCGGCTCTTGCCGTAAGCGGTTTTCGTCGCGGAATTGCAGAAATAAATGTTTCAGGAAATGTTAGGGTGTTGCTGCTGTACATGGTATGTTTGAGATTTAATGAGTTATAAATTTTGAAATCGAATCCGATTGTTTCCTAACCAATATTAAAATAACAATAAGTGCCAAAGGATATAAACAGCCGGAAGCAATCCAAACAGGGAGGAAAGAAAACCGATCAACAACAAATCCAATTACCGTATTGGCTCCCATTCCGCCGATAGTTCCAACCATTCCAGTAATCCCCATCACAGTCGCAACACGATGTTTCGGAAAAATATCACCGATAATTGTCACGTAATTTGTGATCCAAAACCCGTGTGCAAACATCAGCAATGACATCATTGCAATTGCGGTGTACGCTCCCGATGCGAATGCGGCAAGACCCGACGAAACAGTGAGCAATGCCGATACAGTCATAATCCCTTTTCGCGCAACAGAAACAGGAACACCGGCAGCAATCAGCCGATCCGATGCCAAACCGCCTAAAATATTCGAAACACCAAGAGCAAAAAACGGAATCCATGCCAACGCACCAATCATCTCCAATGAAAGATTACGTTCTTGATGCAAATATTTCGGAATCCAAAACATGTAAAAGTAAAATACCGGATCAAAAAGAAAACGAGCCAATCCAAGACCAAGAACCTCTTTTCGGTAAAGTAAAGAAATAAATGTATCATTATATTGTGATGTAGGTTGTTCCGATATTGTTTCATTCCGGTTTGATTCGATCCATTCTTTTTCCTGATCAGTAATAAACGGTGATTTTGAGGGAGCGTAATAAAAAAGGAACCAACACAGAACCCAAAGAAGACCAAGTAAACCGGTTGCGGCAAACGCACCGCGCCAACCAAAAAGACCAACCAGCCAAACAGTTAGCGGCGGAGCCAGAACACCGCCAAGACTTGCACCGCCAATAGCAATTCCGGCTGCCAATGCCCGTTGTTTTGCCGGAAACCATTCCGAAACCGCTTTGACCGCCCCGGGAAAACAAGCTCCTTCCCCAAAACCAAGAAAAAAACGATTCATTCCAAGTTGAAACGGTGTAACAGCAATTGCGTGAAACGCACTGGCTGCCGTCCAAATCAATACCGCCAAACCAAGTCCCCATCGCGTTCCAACCCGATCCAAAAAACAACCGCCAAGAAAAAACATCACCGCATAACTCGCCATAAATGCTGTTGTGATAAAAGAATAAGTCTTGTTGTCAATATGGAGTTCTTCGCAAATCGCCGGCGCCACAACCGATAAAACCTGCCGGTCAAGAAAACTTAACGCAGTTGCACAAAAAAGCAAACCGCATAACCGCCAACGTAAATGAGAAATCTGCATCGAAATTGTTGTATTGAAAAAAAATGATTCTTTCATGTTCACTCTTTAAAATATTAACATTAGAATATTAACACTGAAAACGTTTCCGGTCAATACAAAAATGAAACGATTTTGCGACTGTTTTTTTAAGACATTTTTAATACTTAACTGCATATAATTACAGATGTTATAAAATATTTAATGAACGGTATTATTAAATAAAACGTATATAGGATGATTTTGCGACACAACTTTTACGATTTTATTTTTGGTAATCTATCTGCGGAATTTTTGTATGAAATACCAAAAAAGCAATCATTAAAAGATTGGCAATGTTTCACCGAAATATTATGTCGGCGATAGCTGACTTGCCCCTGTTGACGGATAGAAATGGGAAAAAAATTACCGACATCTTGATTATGTACTTTTTTATGTTATCAATGAGGTTCAAATAAAAATTCTATTGAGATATTATGAACTTTTTATTGATAACAAAAATTTATGCGGCCGAAAATTTTTTTGACAGGTAAATTGGGACAGGTTGGTTACGAATTATTCCAGATGCTTTCGCCTTTGGCAGATGTTTGGGCGGTAGATATTCAGGATGTTGATTTTTCCGATGCGTTGGAATTAGAACATTTTGTTCGGAATCTTGAGCCGATTGATTTAATTGTTCATCCGGCGGCGTTTACGGCGGTTGATTTGGCGGAGGAACAACCCGATTTGGCACGGGCAGTCAACACAATAGCCTCACAAGTTCTTGCCGAAGAAGCAGCACAACGGAATATCCCGATCATTTATTATTCGACAGATTATGTTTTTGACGGCAGGCGATCTTTTGATTCGTTTTACACGGAAAACGATCCGACTTCTCCGCTTTCGGTGTACGGATTGACCAAATGTGATGGTGAAACAGTTATTCGTTCTATTTGTAAAAAGCATTGTATTTTACGTCTCTGTTGGGTTTATGGTCTTCGCGGAAACAATTTTTTCCGAACCATGTTACGATTGTATCATCAGGGCAAAACACCCAATGTTGTTTATGACCAGATTGGCGCTCCAACATGGTCACGGATCATTGCCGTAACCACAACAATAATCATTCTAAAAATATTCAACGGTTTCTGTTCCGAACATTCTGAATTTCCATGGGGGACTTATCATCTTAGTGCGGGCGGCGCGGCGAGTTGGCATGATTTTGCGACGGAGATTTTTGTTGCCATGAATCAGCAAACCGGTCAAAATATGGAATTGCCTCATCCGGTTTCCTCTGCCGAATATCCTGTTAAAGCAACAAGACCCCAAAATTCACAATTAGACAACAGCTTACTTTACACAACATTCGGATTGAAACTTCCAGATTGGAAAACACAACTTGCCTGGTGCCTTGAGGTAGTTAATAGTTAATAGTTAGGAATTGTTACGAAATAACATGGACAACATTATGAATAAGCTAAGGAGAGAATAATTCCATTTGCCACGAAAATCGGCGTTAACAATATTTAATCTTTCCAGTATTCACCACTGTTGTCAAGTTTATTTCGTAACAATCTCTTAGTAATATATCAGTGGAATTATCGTTAAAAGATAAACATAAGGTAGGCGACCGTAGGTGAAAGCCTTTCGGCGAAACATTGCCTACCTTTTAATTATTGCTTTTTCGGTGGTTCACACAAAAATTCCACTACATTGCTACAATTTACCTAATTTCGCTATTTTATGTTATCAATTCGTTTTTTAGAATAATACCGAAATAAAAAAAAAATTTTGTTTATTTGTTGTGATTTTGAGAAGATGTGTCCCAAAATACCGAACTGTACAAAACATAAAGAGTTATATTATGTTTACTAAATAAGTAACCTATTAGTTTCTTTAATCAGTAAACTTTGTAATTGCTTTTCATATCACAACTTACGAAAATCTTGGAACAATGAGAACAATGAATTGACTCTGTTTTGAGATACGTTATGATATTCTGTGTTCTTGTCGGACTGTATGTTGTGCCTCCGATTTGAAAGAACCACAATATGTAGTCTCAGTCCTAGAAGGAGTTCGCATAAAGGAATAATGTAAAGGAAGTCTAAAAAATTGAAACTATATTCTTGGTATAACTGTTTACCACATTCAATATTAGTGTTTACAATTACTTCATCATAAAAACTCAACGTTTTACCCCAGACAAACCTCCAACTGGTGAGAATACAATGTGCCGTAACTATTAACCATTGAAATGATTTTATTCAACTATTTTGAAAATCCGGTTTTCAAATGCAATTGTGATGCAATTGTGATTCAATTATGATTCAATTGTGAAAAATCCAATCAAATTTTATTACGATTATAATTTTGAAATTTGCCGCAGATTCAAATGTGTAATGAATTTCATTTTCAACTTCTTTTTTCGACTTATTTTTTATGAATACAATAATTAGTTTGGATACACTCCATTCGGAATTGAACACAGTTGAAACCGATCAGGTAACTAAACTCAAAATGGAACCGGTGTTTTGTCCAAAAGAAGTTGCGGATCCGTTCGACACTGTTGAATGGGTAACACGAACCGCAACAATCAAAGGAGACGGCGGAGCAGTTTTTTTTGAACAAAATGATTGTGAATTTCCGAGTACTTGGAGTCAACTTTCTGTCAATGTTGTCGCCAGTAAATATTTTTATGGTGAACCGAATACGCCTCAACGTGAAAAAAGTATTCGTCAGTTAATTCATCGGGTTAGCCGAACACTTGCTGATTGGGGAGTTGAAGACGGTTATTTCGCTTCCCGAAAAGACGGAGAGATTTTTTATCGTGAATTGACGTGGTTGTTACTTCACCAGTATGGTTCATTCAATTCACCGGTTTGGTTCAATGTGGGTTTGTATCCGCAATACGGAATACGGGGCGGTAAATGTACCTGGCATTGGAACGAACAAACAGGCGAAGCCACACAACCCGATAACCCCTACGAACATCCACAAGCATCAGCATGTTTTATTCAAAGTGTTGCGGATAATATGGAAGCAATCATGGATCTTGCCCGAAGTGAAGCCATGCTCTTCAAATTCGGCAGCGGAACCGGTACAGATCTTTCAACAATCCGGTCCAGTATTGAGAAATTAGCCGGCGGCGGAAAACCATCGGGACCGCTTTCATTTATGCGTGTTTACGATCAGATTGCTGCTGTTGTCAAAAGCGGCGGCAAAACACGGCGAGCCGCCAAAATGCAATCGCTCAAAGTTACACATCCCGATATTATGAATTTTATCGACTGCAAATTTCGCGAAGAAGAAAAAGCCAAAATCTTAATGAAAAATGGTTTGCCTTATGAAGATGCTTATTCCTCTGTTCTTTTTCAAAACGCCAATCTTTCAATTCGTCTTACGGATGATTTTATGAAAGCGGTGAAAGAGGATAAAATCTGGGTAACACATTGGGTAACCGATCCCAAACAAGAAGGTCCTACTTATCCTGCCCGTCAAGTGTTTGACAAGATCGCTAGCACGGCATGGGCGTGCGGTGATCCGGGGGTTCAGTACGACACGACCATCAACCGTTGGCACACCACACCGAACTCAGGACGAATCAATGCCTCCAACCCGTGCAGCGAATATATGAGTATTGACGATACGGCATGCAATCTGGCAAGTATCAATCTCATGCGTTTCCGCCAAGAAGATGGACTTTTCGATGCAGAACGATTTATTCAAGCGTGTCGAATTTTCTTTATTGCTCAGGAAATTATCGTTGATCGGGCAAGTTATCCTATCAAAAAGATTGCGGAAAACAGTCATTATTTTCGTGCTATTGGGCTTGGATATTCCAATCTTGGCAGTTTGATAATGAGTCTTGGTTTACCGTATGATTCTGACGAGGCGCGCGGTTTGTGCAGTGTTTTGACGGCGTTGATGAATGGAGCAGCTTACCGGACGAGCGCGGAATTGGCGGGGGTTGTTGGACCGTTTGATGCTTTCGCTGTGAACCGTGAACCGATGTTACGGGTTATTGACATGCACTGGGATGCGGTCAATCGAATTGGGAATTGTCCGAATTACCTGAAAAAACGAGCGCAACGGTTATGGGATGAAGCCCGTAATTCGGGAAGCCGGAACGGTTTCCGAAACGCCCAAGCAACTGTTTTGGCACCGACGGGAACAATTAGTTTTATGATGGATTGTGATACAACCGGAATTGAACCGGATATTGCGCTTGTCAAATTCAAGCAGTTGGCAGGCGGCGGAACTCTCAAAATCGTAAATAACACCGTACCGCTTGCACTTCGGACATTGGGTTATACGGATGCGGAGATTACGGCAATTGTCGATCACGTTCAGGAAAAAGGAACTCTTCACGAAGCTCCTCATTTAGTTGATGCGCATTTACCGGTTTTCGACTGTGCGTTTCCAACACCGGGTTCTGATCGTTGTATTGCTTGGGACGCCCACGTCAAAATGATGGCAGCCGCACAACCCTTTATTTCGGGGGCTATTTCGAAAACAGTCAACATGCCAAACAATGCAACTGCTCAAGATATTGCGGATGCTTACATGTTGGGTTGGGAGTTGGGGTTGAAGGCACTTGCGGTTTATCGCGACGGTTCGAAAGGCACGCAACCGCTTTCCACAACAAACGACGCAAACAAATCGAAAAATAATGAAACCGATACTGTTCTCAGCCGCAAAGAAAAACGGAAACTCGCCATACCTCGCCGTGAACGTTTACCCGATACAAGACAATCGGTAACACATAAATTTAATGTTTCAGGTCATGAGGGTTATATTACGGTTGGGCTTTATCCTGACGGGCGGGTTGGCGAATTGTTTATTACGATGGCAAAAGAAGGAAGTACTATTGGCGGTTTGATGGATTGTTTTGGTACGGCGATCTCAATGAGTTTACAATACGGAGTACCGTTGAGTGTTTATGTTGAAAAGTTTTCGCACACACGGTTTGAGCCGTTGGGTCATACTAAAAATCCGGAGATTCCTATTGCGAAAAGTCTTGTTGATTATATATTCCGTTGGCTTGGGCGTACATTTTTGCCGGAGATGCGATCTGTTCAGCAAGACCCGCAAAACCTACATCCCGACTATAACGGTAAAGACAAACGTTGTGGGGTTGTCGGTAAAATGGAAGATAATAGCGAACAACAAATCAACCAGACAGAAACATCGAATTTACAATCTCCTGCGTCTTCTTCACTAGAAACGGGATATAGTAAGTTGAATCCTGTGAGCGTACCATCGAATCCGAATCAAACGGAGCGAACAGTCAATATTTCTGTTATTGACAGTGCGGTTGCGGTTGCTGATGAACCGTTTTTGATGTCGAATCGTCTTTCGCCTCATTTTTCGGCAACTACTGCGGATGAGCAATACGGTATGTTCCAATCGGATGCTCCGCTTTGTGATGCTTGCGGTGCGATCAGTGTTCGTGCCGGAAATTGCTATCTTTGCTACAACTGCGGTAAAAGTATGGGATGTAGTTAGTAGTAAATAGTTGAGAATACTCAGAACTTTGATTTGCGGTAATTTTTATGATTTATGGGAACTTCTAAAAACCTAATATTTTATCCAAAAATTCATTAGTTAGTCCTTATTTTTCAAGGGATAAAATTTTTACATGGTAGGTTTTTAGAAGTTCCCTAATATTAAAATGCCAAAATATTACACTCTTTTTTATCTAACCATTACAATCCGTATTTTCTGAAGTATAATTATTACCGGTGTAATTTATGACGATTCAGACAAATCAGAAAGGGCTATAACTATGACATATTCTTTTTTTCGAATATTGACTGTTTGTGTTTTCGTTTTGGTGTTATCGGTTTGTGTTTCGGCACAAAACATTGGTAATATCGGCAATCTCGCTGGTATTGGCAGCGAAAATATTGGAAATACCGGCGGCAGCGGGAATACCGG
>JAITIZ010000032.1 GCA_031279215.1 Planctomycetaceae bacterium | reverse complement strand
GGGCAACCAGCATTAGCGTAGGGCAACGCCCTACGTATGGTTTTCCTCTTGAAAATAAAGCCCTGAAAGGGCGAAAGCCTAACGATGATAATCATTTTCAAAACCAAAATAACACTATTGCTGCCGCCCTTACAGGGCTTTGGTGTGTTAATATTTTTTCCGTAGGGCGTTGCCCTACGCTAATGCTGATTACCCTTTCAGGGCGAGTTTAGTTTAAAACGAAAACCGAAATTTAAAGTGTGAAGAGTCTATGAGTTTTCTCAATAACTTTGGTGATCATTAACTTTGGTGATCATTAACTTTGTTGATCATTTGACAAAATCAATAATCATTTTTTACCGTGTAAAATTATCATCAAAAAATGAGAATAAATTGCGGGATAGTGTAAAGGCAGCACGAATGGCTCTGAACCATTTAGTCGGGGTTCGAATCCCTGTCCCGCAAATATGATTATCTCGGTAATTATTAAGGAAATTGTTCTTATTGTGTAGAATGTTTTAATTCTTGAAGTTCGGCAGTATTACCAATATAATTAAAGGAGAATTTTGGTTTTAGAATACTCTATTCAATACAATGTTCCGATATGTTGGTTGTTCTGTTGACTCGTCCCAAACATTTGGTAAAGCCGCTCCAATTGGAATTGGAATTGCTTGGTTGGAGAGTGTTGCTTCAGCCGACTATTGAAATTTGTCCGCCGGATTCGTGGGTTGTGGTTGATGATGCAATTCGTCGGCTCTTGCTCGAAGATAAAAAAAACAATTTTGATTGGCTTGTTTTTTCGAGTGTCAATGGTATTCAGTTTTTTTTTGATCGGTATCAGTTTCTTGAAGACGAAAAAAATGAGTCGGACACAACAACTTTTGGTATTACTCAAGAGCAACTGGCATTTTTGAAACCGTTTCGGATTGCCGTTATTGGAGCCGAGACGGATATGGCTCTTCAACGCCGTATTGGGCGGCATGCTGATATTCTTCCTGAAATTTTTTCAATTGAAGGAGTTCTCGAATATCTTCTCAAAGAGGCTTACTCTCATCAACATTTTTTATTACTTCGTGCCAACCGCGGGCGTGATCTATTGCGGTACCGTCTTGAAGAAGCAGGCGGAATTGTTACAGAGATTGTTGTTTACAAGAGTGTTGATGTGAAACAACCGGCACCGGAAATCAAAAAATTCATGCAGGAAGGAAAAATCAATTATGTTACTGTTACAAGTTCTTCTATTGCATGTTCTTTAGTCAGGATGTTTGGTGAAGACTTACGGCAAACGGAACTGATTAGTATTAGTCCAATTACATCAAAAACACTTTGCGATCTTGGATTTCCGCCGCATTATGAGGCTAAAACCGCTTCCATTAAGGGAATTTTTGAAGTATTGAAGAAGCTGGGTTCACCCCAACAATCATCAATTTTGGATTCGAATATTTACAACGAACTTATCGGGAGGTAATATCAATGACGCAATCAATACCGCCAACAATAACATACCGTAAAATTTTTCGATTGATTGCTTATATTTTAACGGGAATTTTTTTGATTTTCCTATTAATTTTGTATTTGCTTTATCTTTCTGCGCAACGTTTACCGGATTTTTATAAAAAATCGCTTGCTGTTGATCCGGAAATTCAACAACTTCGCAATAAAGAAATGCTTTATAAAATAGGTGATTTGAACAATGCAATTCAAAAAATTAACGAACCGTGGCAAGCTGTTTTTACGGCGGACGATTTGAATGCTTATTTTGCAGTGGAACTTACCAAAGAGGGCAGCAATCTTTTTCCCAAAGAAATTGTTGAACCGCGTTTAACATTTTCGGATCGGCAGGTTGATTTTGCTTGTCAGGTAATGCGGGGGACATTTTCCGGTACGCTTCATCTTTCTCTTGGTTTAACACTTCCTGAACCCAATCGATTAGTAATTCGTATCAAAAAATCCCAATTGGGGAAATTACCGATTTCTAAGGAAGTTTCTGCGAAATTTCTTATGAATGCTTTGAAAGAAAAATCTTATCAGGTACAACAGGGAATAGAAGCAGGTGATCCAACAATTACAGTTGTTTTTAACATAAAATACGACAACAAACATTTTGTATTATTGGACGATATTATTTTTCAGGATGGAAGTGTTCATCTCTCCGGCACAACCGAACAATCCCAATTACAAGATTGACGTAATTGTTCCGTATCGTTTTTATTTTTCCGTTTTAACCCTGTTAGGGGTGAAACGTGCCTAACCGTAGGTTGTGATTCGCTACACCTACGGTTATACACATCACATCCCTAGCTGGGTTAAGAGTGAAAAACAAATATTCCATTAAAACGTTACAACAAATATTCTTTTAACAAAATACTTCATTGATTAAACGTAAAATGATGAATGCAAGAAATATATTAACTATTAACTATTAACTATTAACTACTCAAAATGGATTATACACATGTTGAGGTTTTTTCGGTTCAAACGTCGAAGAAAACGGGTTTACCTTGTGGGGATGTTCTGGCGACAGTTCGAACTAATACGGGAACAACAGTGATCTGTGCGGATGGAATTGGTTCGGGAATTCGGGCGCATATTGCTGCTCAAATGTGTGTTGCCCGATTAACCGAATCACTGCATCAAGATATTTCTCTCCGCAAAATTTTCTCCTCCGTTGCAACAACCATGCAAAACAGCCGTGATCCCCAAAAACCGTTTGCGGCATTTAGTATTGCAAGAATCCGTTCTGACGGAAACGCAACCGTTTTTTCTTACGATGCTCCTTTGCCCATTCTTGTAAGCCGACAAGGTGGAACAATTCTTGCGAACCGTCCTTTCCCGCTTCCCGGCGGTCTGGCAATGGAAAGTAATTGCCAACTTGAAAAGGATGAGGGGATTCTTCTGATGAGTGATGGAATTACGCAAGCGGGAATTGGTTACGGTTCCAACACGGAATGGACAAGCGACGGGGTTGTGCGGTTTATCAATGAAAAAATTGCTTCCCGGATGAAATTTTCGTTAATTCCTGAAACAATTCACAAAGAAGCTCTTGCCCGTTGGCAAGGTAAAGTCAAAGATAAATCATCTTCTGCGATTCCTGTGCGTTCAACAACGGGGCGATCTTTTTCGCCTTACACACCGGACAGTGTTCATCAAAACAATATTCCGGCGGTTCATCGGGTTGTTGGCGATGATTGTAGTATTGTTCTTGCCCTATGCCGAACCGGTCAGACCGTCAACATCTTCACTGGACCGCCGGAAGACCGAGAACATGATCAAGCAATTATCAAACGGTTTATCCAACTTCCCGGTTTGAAAATTGTTTGCGGCGGGACAACCGCAAAACTTGTTGCGAAATATCTCAATGTCCCGTTGGAAATGGAACCGGAGCCAATGAGTGTGATTGCGCCGCCGCGTTATGCGATTAAGGGAATCAATCTTGTTACGGAGGGTGCGGTAACACTGAATCAGGTGTACAATATTCTTGATGAAGATATTTCGAGATTGAATGAAGACAGTGGTGTTACGGAATTACGGTTATTGTTGGGGGTTGCGGACAAACTGAATATTATTGTCGGTTGCGCCGCCAACACTGCCAATGCCGATATTTCCTTCCGTCAACGCGGTGTTCTCTCAAGAAAAGTCCTCGTCCCGCTCCTCGCCGAAAAATTACGGCAAGAAGGAAAACTCGTGAATGTTGAATTTGTGTAAACGAATATTCAGAGTATGGTAATTGTTCACGGTTACAATCGGAAGGTAGGAAATAGGATATACCATTCTTACTTAATAATTCGTCTTGACGTTTATTTTATGAATAGTTATTATTTGCGAGTTGTTTTTAATTCGTCAACAACAATTTAATTATGAGTTACCATCTCACCAAAAAACAAATTCGGAAACTTAAAAAGCAGTATTACAAGAATCGTGGTCATCGTTTTGTGGATCGTATTCGTGTAGTGATTGCGCTTGCTCTCGGCTATCAAGTTTCTGATCTTGCTTTAATTTTTATGCTTGACGGTGATACGATACGTCGTTATTTTCGCTTGTATAAAGAAGGCGGTATCAATGGTCTTTTGGAAATT
>JAITIZ010000006.1 GCA_031279215.1 Planctomycetaceae bacterium | reverse complement strand
TGCTGACGATAAAGTTGAACTATCTCATCCTTAGTGAAATTCTGTAAAGTTAAAGACTTGGTAACTATATTGAACGGGCAGGCGTTGCCCAGCGCTTCACTGTCGGGACGGATTTCGGCTTTGTAATCGCAGATATTGCGCATTCCGACCAAGGCCACAGAGTGAACAAACGGTACACTGCTCCTGTCGTTGTATCCGCTTCGTAATTGCCTTAGAAATAAAATTAAAGTGCTTTCGCTTAGGCAATCAGCTTCATCAAACAAGATGACCAGGGGTTTGTCCAGCAATATGCAGAAATCGGTTAAGGATGTGCACAATACATTGTTGTAATCTGTATAGTCTGCATCCGGAGCAAATGCTGCATGTGGAAGCGAAGTGTATCTCATATAAGCTTTTATACTTCGTATGATTGCCGGTATTCCTTCTTTTGGGTCAATAATTCCTTGCGTACGCTCCAGCGAACAGTACAATGCGTAATATTTTCCTGTTGCATTAAGCCTGCCGATTAAATCTCTCAAATAAGTCGTCTTCCCGCTCTGAAGCGCTGCATGAATCACAAAATATTGTTTCATGTCTATCAATTGCTCTACACCCGTCAAACGCGTAGAGGCGTTTATCATATAATGCTCTATGCTGTTACAGGGACCTGATATGTTAAAATATTTCATAATCTAAACCTTTTTAATTATTCGGCAAATGTATAATGTTATGTATAATGTTACGATTCGACATATTTCCCCTGCCTTATTTGTTGCGATAATTGTTCTATCTTTATAAATTAACCTAACCGATTCGGGATAATTATCTCACATTAAGTGAAATGCTTCAATAAGTCTTTCATCAATCATATTTCACCTCTTTATAAATTTCTAAAATATAACCTAGTGTTCCAATGCAGGTGTATTCATTTAATTAAACCAAAGGTAGGCAACCGTAGGTAAAAGCCATAGGTAAAAACCTTTTGGCGAAACATCACCTACCTCTGGATAATTCACATGAACAATCGCCCACAAAATACCGAAATCACCCGAAAATTTTTAACTATTTTAGCAACCAGTAGGGAATACTAGGAGTTTTTTTCAAGTTTTGTAGACAATTTATCCACAGATTACGTATTTTCATCCGTAGATTACGTAAATTTTCATAGATTGGGTGGAATCAGTCAGCAGATTGACACTGATAAACTTCACACGGTAAAAAATACTCCTTGTATTTTGTCGAGTGATCGCTCAATTATTGAGAGAACTCATAACCTCCAAGAGTTATTTTTGACCGTGAGAAGTATATCAATCGACTACTAATAAAGTCCCGGATAACCGGTATTTCCCATGTAAAGATTGTAATAACCGCCATAATTGGCGGTGTTCTGTTGACCAACTTGGGCTCCAAAATAACCGTAAGGATAAGCGTTGCGAGACGGCATCCGAACAATAGAATCCGTTGGTGACATATACGGAGTTGTCCACATCTGCATCAACTGATTCAACGGATCATGTTGGGCATGCCGTTCACGCCGATTGACACGCCGTTCAGCAATACGTTCAAATAAACGTTTTCGAGGTTTTTGATTGTTATTCAGCAACATAACCAGTTGAAGCATATCGGAAAGATTTAATCCTCCCTGATTATTCATACCAACATTCTGCATCGGCAATCCCCACGCTCCCGGTAAGTTCGCCTGCATTCCGACCGGCATAAAACCATCACCGCCCATTGGTAACGCTGACGGTAAAACCATCATTCCATACGGCGTCATATAAACACCGGAATAAGGATTACCAGTATTACCGGAACTATTTGCGTAACTATAATTGGCTTGCGGCGGTAAATACATAATTGGTGATGTTGCCAAAAAATTGGCAGTATTTCCGATATTATTTTGCATTCCATTTTGGTTTGCCGCACCAAATTGTTGTGCATACAACGAATAAGGTTCTGCATAGGAATTTGCCAATAATTCATTCAATGTTAATGTTGATGGAATATCGGTTGTTTGTTGATTTGCGATCTGAGGGTTAAGAGGGTTGATTGGTAATGGTGTTTTGAGTTCGTTGTCGATTTCATCCTGTTCTTCGGGTGATTGTTGCAACCGCTGCGGCATAGCTAATGTTTGCTGAGCTTTTTGTAATGCCTGCAATTGTTGTGCTGACATCATTCCCATTCCCATCCCCATGCCGTACATTCCTGCATCACCTAATGGATTGGTTAGCGGAACCTGTTGATAACCGACAACAGTCAGACCATAAGGTGTCATCGCAGTTATGGGTACTAATTGCGGTTGCATGACTGGAAATTGGTGCGGGTTAGGAAACGGATAATATTGGGCTTGCATTGGTGCGGCACTTGGAAAACTTGGCAACATCATTGCTCCCGAAGGAGTCGGAGCCATTGGCGGCGGTTGCTGAATTCCGGGTGTTCCTCCTATTCCGGGTGTTCCCGGTACACCCACTCCGGGAATACCGGCACCAGGTATAGGCGGAAGAAGCATCATTCGCGGATTGTTTCCATAACACCGGAAAAGTCCGCAACGGCTGTGATCCGGCGGTACAGTTAACAATACCATACCATTCGGTAATATTTGTGTTTGGACTCCATTGTTAATACCTTGTTCCATTGGAGACGGCAGATAAGGAACCGAAGTTCTGTTTTCACCGCCGGGAATACCGGAAACCGGTTGAAAACCAATTTGTGTCCCTGAACCTCGACAACCGTATTGATTAATGAAACCGCTATATCCGGCGTTTCCTAAGGGATTACCTGCCCCTGTTGGTATTGCTGCTGCTTTGAAAATTGGGGAAGTAAACGACCACGCAACCGGCGGTTTCGGCGGTTTAGCACAAAAAATTCCGGTTTGTGTTACTGCATTGTTCCACGAAGCAAGCGGGGCAGCCTGAACCACTGATTCCGAGTTAGAAGCCAAAAGAATCGGGGCAACATCCGTGTTACCAAAGGAAGAATCCTTTTCCACCGTTGTTAATTCTGATTTTGATGCTAATTTCGATTCCTGTTCTGTTTCCGGTTCCGGTTCTAATTTTTCAGGAGTAACCGAATCTTTATCAACTGGTTTTTTAGCAGGAAGCGGTAATCTTTTGGGTGAAACCGGATAGACGGATTGGTTTACCGTTTTCATCTCTACAGCATAAGGTATCTGGTAAGACGGAAATGGTAGATAGGTTGCAACATACGGTGAAATAATACCGTAATTCCTGCCGTAACCCATCCCTGACCCTGACAAAGAATACACATTTTTCCCAACTTTATCGTATTGAATTGTTTCCGGCAAAACAACATGGGGAACTAATTCATGACGGATATTGGGAACGGTTCGAGCAGAGTGTTCCGCTGCAGACAATAATATTGGTAAACTCAAACCAATACCCAATGCAAGGAACCCAATAATCCCAATAGAACACCTCCGTTGATCCGTTTTTTGCAATTTCTTTTTCATCTGAAATTTCCTCAAATAATTACCTTTAGAGGATAACAAAATAAACTACAGTTAATTTTTACTTATCTAGAATCGTCTTAATCGTTATATGTGGAATCGCCTAAGATAACGGATTTGACGATTTTTCCCTTTTCATAGTACAGTAATAACAATTTAAGCGGTTGTTCCGATATGATAAAATTTAACGATCATCACGAATCTTCCACGAAACCCAAAACCTTGTATCTATTCATTAGTTAGCTTGAAAGTTAGTTCGAAGGAGAGGGTATGCAAAATCGGCCAAAAAAATTCTTAGTGTTCACAGGGTAGTGTGTTCATTTAGGTAAACCAAAGATAGGCAATCTGTTTATTCTGGTCAAAAAACAAAAACAGAATTGTCAAATGTGATGAATATGATGAGTATAATGTTCTATTCCAAAACGATTAGCAATTACTTTTTTATTAATTTACGCCCCCGATGTTCCATGTTTGAAACTCAATAGATTTCCGAATCGTTTCCGCAAGATCAGAACGAACAACCAAAACAAGACCAATTCCCATATTAAATACACGGTTCATTTCGTCGGAATCGACATTCCCAAGTTTTTGCAACCACGAAAATACAGGCGGAATTTCCCAACACGGATTGAGTTGCCATGTTTTATTTGGGGGCATAATCCGTTGAACATTTTCTTTGAGTCCGCCGCCGGTAATATGGGCAATACCGTGAATCCCATTGTTTGCACCGAAGGTTGCGAGAAGTTTTTGAACACATTTGACGTAAATTCGTGTTGGTGTCAGCAGAACGTCCGCAACCGATTGTCCCAACCCCGGTACAATATCGTTAATTCCATATTGGGCAATTTCAAAAACGATTTTTCTTACCAAACTAAAACCATTGGAGTGGAGACCGGCAGATTCAATACCAATCAGCACATCACCAGATTGGATGGAATGACCATCAATAATGTTGTCCCGCTCCGCAACACCAACACAAAATCCCGCCAAATCGTACTCCCCAACCCGATAAAGATCAGACATAATCGCCGTCTCACCCCCCAGTAATGCACAACCGCTTTGAACACAACCCTCAACAATACCACAAATAATTTGTTCCAACAAATCAGGATTGTCTTGGGGCATTGCAACATAATCAAGGAAAAATAACGGCTCTGCTCCACAACATATTGCATCATTAACACTCATTGCCACAAGATCAATCCCAACCGTGTGATGACGGTTTGCAAGACAAGCAATTTTGAGTTTTGTCCCAACCCCATCGGTACAACTCACTAAAATCGGATTTTTGTACGGAATTTGTTCATTGTTCAGCTTAAAAAGTCCGGCAAAACCACCGTCAAGACGCAGAACACGATTGGAAAATGTTTGCGCCGCCAATTGGGGTAACCGAGCCATTGACTCCGCATAAATTTCCAAATCAACACCAGAATCCTTGTAAGTTGTCTTTTTCATAAATTAAAGCAAAAATTAAAAATTAAAAAACAAAAAATCAAATAAAATGATTGATAATATTTCAGGAGAATATTTATTTTAAACACAAAATACATGGAATGTACGGAAAAGGAGTTTTCGTAATTCCTAATTCTTATCAACAACAGTTTATTCCTAATACTTTAGGTATTCATAATATTTATGGTAACTTCTAAAAACTAATATTAGGAGGAACGCAGGCGTCTCGCCTGCCCTGTTTTTTTACAGAAAACGCCTAAAAATGCGGTCGAGACGACCGCGTTCCTTCTAACAATAAATTTTTTACATTAGGTTTTTAGAAGTTCCCAGTATTTATTTTCAGTATTTATTTTCAGTATTTATTTTCAGTATTTATTTTTAAATATGTATTCATTAAAATCGCCCTGAAAGGGCACCCGGCATTAGCGTAGGGCAACGCCCTACGTAACCAATATAACACACCAAAGCCCTGTAAGGGCGACAGCAATAAGATGCAATAAGAGATGAATGATCTTTTTAAGCTTGCGCCCTTTCAGGGCTTGATTTCAAAGGACAAACCATACGTAGGGCGTTGCCCTACGCTATTGCTGATTGCCCCTACGGGGCGAATTGGTACACAATTTTTGGATCGAAAAAAAATTCCGCTGATATATTACCCCAAATTATTGTTGTTATTGTTGTTGTATTACTGCACGGTAATAATCCGCATGCGGCACTCTTAACTCTCAACTCTCCACTACTATAATATTTTTTGTTTATTTTCGGGTAATTTTAATAGTTCTTGTCGGCAAAGTTCACAGAGTTGTTGTATTGTTTTCAGGGGCAATGTTTCAGCGCGTGTTGTGGGATCAAATTCCATCTTATCCATAATTTTATCAATACGCACTTTCGGAATCGTGTTTTTGAACGCACTGCAAAGTTCCGCACGTAAAAATTTACGGCGATGAAAAAAAAGAACTCGGGAAAATTCGTTAAAAAATTTCAGATCAGGAATTTTGTTGCGCCGTTTTTCGTCAAGTGTTAGGCGGACGATTGCGGAAGAGACTTTGGGACGAGGCCAAAACACGGTTGGCGGGATTATTCGGATGATTTCGGTATGACATTGGGCTTGCGTCCAAAGCGATAATGCCCCCCAATCTTTACTTCGCGGCTTCGCAACAATACGGTCAGCAAGTTCCTTCTGAATTGTTACACACATCAACATCGGCGGTGTTTCCGTCAAAAGAAAATTCGAAATAAGCGGTGCCGCAATACAGTACGGTAAATTCGCAATAAGTTTAAAACACCGTTTTTCACCGTTGGGCCCCGGTTTATTCAACTCCTCCCGAACTATTTCCAAAACTTCTTCACGAAGTTTATTTTTATTTTTGAGAATATCCGTTTTAACAAACCGGATATTTTTTCTGCCGAAGAGTTCCTGTTTTGCCAACTCCTGCATAACCGGATCAACTTCCACCGTAATAACAACTGCCGACTTTTCAGACATGGGTGCCGTAAGAGAACCAGTTCCGGTTCCGACTTCAAGAATAACATCATGCGGTTCAATATGACCGGATTCATGCAATAACCGAAGCAAATTCAAATCAATCAGAAAATTTTGCCCCAACCGCGATTGGGGATGAATTCCCATTGCATCAAATTTTGCCGTTAAATAAGAACGTGTCTGATTCATTATCTGATTCATTATCTGATTCATAAAATAACAGGAAATAAGGTAATATATCAGCAGAATTTTTGTTGAAAGAGAAACATCAGGTAGGCAACCGTAGGTGAAAGCCCTTCGGCGAAATATTGCCTACCTTTTTTACTTTTTCGGTGTTTCATACAAAAATTTATTTCATTTCTTGCTGCATTTCCTGAAAATTGTCCCAATTTTTATTATCGTACCGGTAATTTTAAGCGGTTTCAAAATTCGCGGACAAGTATATTGCTTTTGTTTTCCGTGTATTTTGCGTGTTCTGTGTTTAAAATAAAATAAAATAAATTGTCAACGTTTTAGATCGGCAATATAAAAACTGCCGTAAGTGTGAACTCGGTCAATTTTATGTAACTCTTGGGCTGTTGCCGTATCCAACTCTAAAATTTCACCGAGATTTTTTTTCCGACCATTGATTTCAACCGGAATAGTATCAATATATTCTGTCCGTAACCCGCCGCTGCGCCAAAGAATTCGTGTTTGATCGGCAGCACGGTCAAGAATTGCCGCCCATTCGTTTACCAACGCATTGTAAAGATGATAGGATAACCAATCCATGTGATCCAAAAGCACAAATCGGGAAATCTTAACCTCATGTTTTTGCAAAAACCCCTCCACAGTATCCGTATGTGTACTAATACAATTCACAAGTCCGTTTTTAAGAGATTCAAAATTCTTTTGCTCTAAATATTCAGGACAACAACCCGGTGTATAACTTCCGGTTGCATACACCCGCCAAAAATAATTGTCGCGAATCGGCAATGTTCCAAAAACAGCGTCAAGACAATCCTGAATAAATTTGACAATCCCCCCGTCATATTGTGTTTCAATTTGTTTCCGTTGCGCCCGAGGAACCCCAAGAAGTGAAAGTGTCGTGTCCCGATTCATAATAAAACGGATAAGACGACTCCATAATTTTTCACGCATTTTGTTGAACCAAATATCCTGTTGCTCCTCCAATGACTGTGCATTGAGAATTTCATGAACATAACCCCGTAACTTATAACGGTTAATAAAACCATTGATAATTCGGGCAAATGTCCCTGTTGTTCCGCAAAAATAAAAACTTTTACGTTTACCATCAAAATATTTGCGGATACGGTGATCCCAATATTTTTTTGACCATTCGGAAAGATCGTTACGCAATTTTGCCTGATAAATTCCCTTAATCCCGATGAGCTGACCATTGCCGAACATCTGAAAAAAAGTTTCGTAATCGAGATTCCGTATTGCGGATATCTTCAATTCCAACAAAGCGTTTTGACGCGGATTCATGTCCACCGCATAAATATGATTCAAACCCGTCAACGCATAAGAAAGTGCATTACAACCCGCCGATGTAATCACCAATAAATTATCGTCCGGTGATAAATTGAGAACTTGTTTATCCAGTCTTGGGTCTTCCCAACACGTGTTGTACACAAGATTGTTGCCATGAACAATCCGAAAAACCCGACCACTCATCCATTCACTAATACGATTCATAACTGTTTACAGGAATTATTTAAAATCAATAACGTTATCTATTTCCAGTCTTTAAAATGAGAACCCTCTAAAAATTCAAAATTCATTGCAAGCGAACCAAGTGAACGGTGCAGGCTTGCCCCGCAACTCTTTGACTTGATCAATAAAACAATCAATAAAACACGAGGCGAACCCCGTCGTTAACTCATGTGTTGAAAATAAAAATCGAATTATTAGAGAATACCCAAACGATAAAACGATTTCAAATTTTACCGGATTACTCCTGTGTTGTAAAACGGAAATCCAAACCGCTTTTTCACTCCCAACTTAAAATTTCGGTAACTATACGGGAAAATTTTTATTTCAAACACGGAATATTCGGAATACTTGGAATTTTAGAAAAAAGATTTTTCAAAATAAATATTGGGAAGGAATTGTTGCCGATAGGAATTAAAAAACGTCTTTTCCGTACATTCCATGTTCAAAAAATAAAAAATTCCGCTAAAATATTAGGAAATTTTAATTGCGGTTACTTAAAAATTGTCTCTGCGGTAAAAAAATAAATAGCCGGCTGCTCTTTTTTATTTTAATTATTGCGGTTCCAATAAAAAGGCAATTAAAATGGTTCCTTGATTTTAGCAGGCTTGAATCAGGCTTGAATTATCAACGATTTTCCCAGAAAATTAAAACCAAAATTCTAATATCTTGGAAAGTATATCAGGCAAAACAGAAAAAAATAGAGATCGGAAAAAAAAATAGTATTCTCCATATCCTTGACAATAGCCGAAACTTAACATAATATCTATATCTTTACAAAAGAGCTTCGGCTCTGGAAGAGTAGATTGATACTTTTTTAATTATTTACTACATTTCTTTTTGCACGTCATGGTCGAACCAATTACGATCAATCTTCGTTTTTTATCGCGGGACTTAGGTTTACCGCAAGAACAAGTTCAGTCTGTCGTTACATTGCTTGACGGCGGTTTTCCGGTTCCGTTTATTGCTCGGTACCGCAAAGACCAAACCGGTAATCTTGATGAGGAAATACTCCGTGTCATTGATGAGGAACTCAAATTGGTTCGCTCTCTTTGTGAACGGAAACTGGCAATTCTCAAAACGATTGAAGCACAAGGCAAACTCACTCCCGAACTCGATAAAAAAATTCGTGATGCCAAGTCTTCAAAACGTTTGGAAGACCTTTATTTGCCGTTCAAACCCAAACGTCAAACATTGGCGTCCGAAGCACGCGAACACGGACTGGAACCGTTGGCTCTGGAAATTTTTCACGGAACCGTTTCATCGGAAAAATTGGATCAGAGAGCTTCCGAATTTATCAACGAAGACAAAAAAATCAAATCTATTGCGGATGCGTTGTTAGGGGCAGGCTATATTATTGCCGAAATGTTCAGCGAAAAAATTGAAGTTATTCAAGAAGTTCGTGATGCCGTTTTCAAATACGGGAAACTCGTAACAACTAAAATTGAACCCAAAATTCCAGATTCTCCGAAAACACCGGAAAAATCAGAGAAAATTCAGAATTTAGAAAAAACAGAAAAGTCGGAAAAAAAATCCGCTTCTAAAAAGAAAAAAGAAAAAAATAATCGGAAAGTTGTTGATACAACCATAAACCAGGAAACTGCAAATCAAAAGATTGATAATAATCTTGTTGCAAGTGTTGCCCCCAATTCAGATGCCGCCGCCGTAACTTCGTCTGATACGGCAGAGGAAACCGAACACGTAACAACATCCGCAGCAGAATCTGCAACAGAACCAACATCAGAATTAACCCCAGAACCAACAGCGGAATCAACAGCAGAATCAACAACAAAGAACACCGAAAAAACAGATTTTACCAATTCTGATGTAACAGATTCTTCGGAAAAATCAGAACAGAATGTTGTTGAGAAAAATGAAGAGCATAACGAAGAGCATAATGAAAAATGTTCCGAAACAACCGAAACGGTAGAAGTTGAAAAAATTAATACGGATGTTGTTGAAACGGATGTTGTTGAAACAGACGTAGTTGAAACGGACGTAGTTGAAGTTGTTGAAGCTCAAAACATTGAGAATGAAAACATTGAAAATGAAAACATTGAAAATGAAAACATTGAGAACAAAAATGTTGAAGTCTCAAATGTTGAAGCCTCCAATGTTGAAGCGGAAAAGATTGAAACGGAATCGGATATTCAAATGAAGATTGGTTCGGACACGGTTGATGTGCAAGATTCAACGTTGGAATCATTGAAATTGTTGAGTAGTGCGGTTCAAGATACGGAAGTTCAGGCGGTAACAGAGCAATTCCAGCAATGGAAAGCGGCTCAGGAAGAACAAAAGATTCCGGTGATTCAGTCGCAAAGATCGTTGAAAAAGAAGAAAAAGGAAGAAATTATCAAGAAAAAAGAAGAAACCAAAAATAAACAGCAGGAACATTTTGAACGTCAATTCAGTGATTATTTTAATTTTACCGCGAAACTTTATAATTTTCCTGCCCACCGGATATTGGCGATTAATCGTGGTGAACGGAGTAAAATTATCCGTGTTAAAATAGAGCACAACGAATCAAAACTTCTTGAGACCATTCGGAGATTTTGTGTTCCTCAAGATCATCCGCATGCAGATTTTTTGACGGGATGTTTGAAAGATTCGCTTCATCGGTTGGTTGTTCCGTCTATTGAACGAGAAATCCGCAACGATATGACGGAATTTGCTGAAAAACAAGCGATTCGTGTTTTTAGTAAAAATCTTCGTCATTTACTGTTACAACCGCCTCTTCATCGTAAACGTGTTTTGGCTCTTGATCCTGGTTACAAACACGGTTGCAAGATGGTTCCGTTGGATGAATTTGGTAACGTGTTGGATTTTGAGACGGTTTATCTTACCGGCGGTACGGAACGCAAGGAAAAGGCGATTCAAAAAATTGTTGATATGATTCAAAAGTATAAGGTTTCGGTTATTGCGATTGGTAATGGTTCGGGAAGCCGTGAAACGGAAGAGTTAGTTTCAGATATGATTGCGTCACGTTTTGCGGATACGGAATTGGCGTATGTTATTGTCAACGAGGCGGGTGCCAGTGTTTATTCAGCTAGTCTGATTGCGAAAGAAGAATTTCCCGATTATGATCCTTTGCTTCGCGGGGCGGTTTCGATAGGACGCCGGCTTCAGGACCCGCTCAATGAATTAGTCAAAATAGATCCTGCCAGTCTTGGGGTTGGAATGTACCAGCATGATCTGAAAAACAAGCATCTCAAAAATACGCTTAGTAATGTGGTAGAATCATGTGTTAATTTTGCCGGGGTTGATCTTAATACTGCAACACCGGCGATTTTGCGTTATGTTTCCGGTTTGAACCAGATGACGGCAAAACGTATCCATGAATACCGGTTATTGCATGGTCCTTTTCGGAATCGTGACGAAATTAAAAAAGTTTCCGGTTTTGGCGAAGTTGCATTTACACATGCGGCGGGTTTTCTCAAAATTCACGACGGACACAATCCCTTAGATGCAACCTGGATTCATCCTGAAAGTTATAATTTAGCGGTTCAAATTCTTGAAAAGCTTGGTTTTTCTGTGGAAGATTTGAAAAATAACGAAAAAATCAAAGAACTTGCGAACAAGATTGCGGAGGAAAAGATTGGGGAATTGGCGTTACGATTAACGGCGGAGTTGGGGGTTGGTCTTTTTACGGTACGAGATATACTTGACAATCTTGCTCGTCCTGGTCGAGATCCGCGTGAGTCATTACCGCCGCCGATTTTCAAAAAGGGTGTTCTTCGCACTGAGGATTTGAAACCGGGAATGGAGTTAACGGGAACGGTTTTGAATGTTGTTGATTTTGGGGCGTTTGTTGATATTGGGTTACACGAATCCGGGTTGATTCATATTAGCCAGATGGCAGATCGATATATTCGGGATGCTCATGAAAAAGTGATGGTTGGTGATATTGTTCGGGTTTGGGTGGTTGAGGTTGACAATCAGCGAAAACGTGTTTCTCTGACAATGTGCCCGCCCGGAACAGAAAAACAACCGAAGCAGGAATATTCAACAGAATCGCGTCAAGAATTTCACCGAAATGAACATCGGGAGCGGGAACGAGTAGAAGAGCAGCCTTCAACAGAAAGGAAACCGGCGGTTGCGCGATCTTCAGAACATCATGACCGGCAACAATCAGAAAACCGCCGCACTGAAAAAACACGACCACATAACGAAACGCCCAAAAATCGCGACGGAAATCAATCTCAACGCAAAGAAGGACATCACCAGGATAACCGTAATAATCGGGACAAAAACCAGTATGAACACGGCAATCGTGAACACGGTAATCGTAATCGTGTAAAAACATTTGTTGCTGTATCTAAAACGAAAGAGATCAAACCGATTTCCGAAAAAATGAAACAAGGTAAAGAAGCACTTCGTAGTTTTGCGGATTTAGCTCAATTTCTTGGACATATTCAAGCTACAGATCCGGCGGAAGAAAAGAAACGTAAAAAAGAAGAAATGCAATTGAAGAAAAAAGAATCGGAAAATTCATAATATTTTCCCTAATATTTACAGGTTGATGTGTTTATCTAGTTAAACCCAAAGTAGGCAACTTTGCCCCGGTTTTCGGCTGATCACCGGATTCCAAACCGCCCGGTAATACAAAATGCCGAAATCACCCGAAAATTTTTAAAATATTTTGAAAAACTTTCAGAAAAAGACGAAAACCCTAATTGACGGTTTGAACTTTTTTGATTAAACTGTGAAACTTAATCGGTTGCGATGCGTTTTGGATACCGTTTGTTTGCGGTGAGCGAATCGCAACAATTTCAATGAAACCTTATAAAATAAGGAGTCTAACAATGAAAAATGGTAATATATCAGTGGAATTTTTTAAATTGGTCTTTTCTTTCTTTTTTATTTTTTGTACAATTCGTTGATGTGTCCTTCATCTTTTCCCGAAGTATCCGAGTTATTGCGTGATGGTTTCA
>JAITIZ010000705.1 GCA_031279215.1 Planctomycetaceae bacterium | reverse complement strand
AGACCCATTGGCACAGTGATGCAGTTATTACGAATATTACGAATTTTTTATTTCTTATTGATTATTATTTTGGTTGCGGGATGTTGTTTGGTATCCGGTTGTTGGGATCGTTCTGTTCCGCAAACTCCCAATCAATTACCGCCGATAAATTCCCAAAATTCCCAAACCAATTCAGACCCTGTTCCTATTCAAACGCCTGAAGTTTCTGGTGTTACCAATACTACAACTACAAGTCAATTACCTGTTACCGATCAATCACCCCCAACGGTCAATCATCCCCCCCAACCTCCCGCCAATCAAACACCGCAACAACTTCTTGAAAAAACGGTTGCTGTTTACAAGTCGGCTTCTTCCTATTCGGATCACGGTGAAGTACGAATCATCGGCAAAATGACCGACCCCAACACCCAACCGGCTCCATGGTTTTGTACCGTTGCTTTTCAATCCCCCAATAAATTACGACTCGAAATTAATGATGGAAAATTAGTTTCTGATGGTGAAGATTGTTTTGCTCAAATTCGTCCTTTACCGAATCAGGTATTGCGGTTTCCAACGCCCCAATATTGGTCGATTGATGTTCTTTTCCGGGACATGTTTTTGGATCAGGCGATGGATGTTGGTTTGCCGGACACCATTCTCCGTTTTCCGCCGCAACTTATTTTACTTTTCGCAGAATCACCGCTCAAAACATTGTTGCCGGAAGGAGCGAAAACAGAATTTCTTGATCCGCAATGGATTAACGATACACTTTGTGATGTTATTCGAATTGTTCATCCTGAGGGGAACCGGTTGCTCTGGATTAGCCGAACTAATCATGCATTACTTCGGTTTGATTATTATGTTGAAGGTTTGCCGGTTCCGCAAGGAATTGAGAGTATTCAGTTGATCCGAATTGATTTGAGTGATGCTCAATTTAATTACGATATTGTACCGGAAGCCTTTCAAATGCAACAACCGCAAGATGCCCGAATTGTTTCGGAATTTCAACCGGTTGAGATTATTTCTTCCGCCGAAAAAAAACCGGAAAATCCGCTTGCGGTTCTTTCCCGAATGCGGGAGGAACATCGAAAAGAATTACTGTTAATGTTCGAAAAAGATTATTACGCAACACTTTCTTCCGAATCAAATCTGTTGCAAGACAAAGAGTCGGCTCAAGCAGACTCGCCCAAATCACCGGAAACCTTTACACTCAAAGAGATTTGGAAACAACCACTCACCGGTGCCGGTAATATCGCTGTTATCACAACTGATTCTAATACTCGGTTGTTCGTTCCTTGTGAGGGAAATTCGCTGGCGGTGTTTGATTTATCGGGAAAATTATTACAAAAACTCAAACCGGAAGGATTACACAACGATGAACTCCTAACATTGATTCGAACTGGAACCGATGGAACCGGTAAACATTTTATTGGGATTTCGTCAATTGGCGGTAGTGCGGTACATATTTTTGATGATTTATTGAGACCGGTTTTTTCTTATTCGCCGGATACGGTTGAAGGGGTGAAGTGGGGAGTTGCCGATTTTCGGTTTACCAACCTGCACGGTAACAACAATTCACCGGCAATGATTGTCAGTGCTATTGCTTTAGACGGTAAAGACTCTGTTTGTGCTATTGATTGGCAAGGAAAGGAACTCTGGAAAGATGATTCTGTTACTTCGCCGTTTCAGGTCGGTTTGTTCCAGATCGGTAACAATTACGAAATTCTGTGTCTGGAAGTACAAAAACAACAAAGTTTACTTTTGGTTTATGACTTGCAAGGAAAACGCCTAAACCAGCCGACACCGGAAAAAGAACGGCAAATCCTTTGGTTTAATGTTGCGGATATTAACGGTGACGGTCAATCGGAAATCGGAGTTCTCTATGCAGATGAAAATGAAAAAGATTTTCGGTTTGCTATTTGGAACAGAAAAGGCGGTTTCTTATGGAATCGGCCTTTACCCAATGGTGAATATCAAAAGTCAATTGAACAAATTATTACTGGTGATATTTACGGTGATGCTATTCAAGAGTGGATTCTCCCGACTCCAAACGGAATGGTGTTCATTTTCGACCGGAACGGCAATACTCTTGATTCCTTTTCCTTTGGTAAATTTTTAACTGGTTTGGCGGTTGCGGACTCCGATAAAAACAAACGTATCCTTATTACCGCCGACAATGAATTTGTAACAGCATTTATTGTAGAACAACCCGTAACGTTACGGGAATAATTAGATTTTACTATAATCGTTATTGGTTTGTCGGTAATATTTTCCGGCAATTTATTTATTACAACCTGATATTAATACTAATTACAAAAAAACAATGGCTTGGATTACTGATCGTATTATTGTTGTTCCGCTCGACCTATCGGAATTTTCATTAAAAGCATTGGATGCTGCTCGCCAGTTAGTCGAGGACAAGGCGGTTATTCGAGTGTTGCATATTCTGCCGCAACTGGATACTGCGGAACCTAGTGTTCTTTGGCGTCCTGTCGATGATGAAACACGGGGATTGCA
Source organism: Planctomycetaceae bacterium (assembly GCA_031279215.1). GTDB lineage: Bacteria > Planctomycetota > Planctomycetia > Pirellulales > Thermoguttaceae > WRKP01. The sequence continues at coordinate 1,617 of JAITIZ010000705.1, read as the reverse complement.
AACTCGGGCGGCAATGAGCGCATTCCTTCAGGAACACGGTTACGAAAAAATGAATATCACTGTTAGAACCGGCGATCCTGGAACTCAAATTGCCTTGTTTGCCGACGATATTAACGCCGGTTTGATTGTGATTCCGTCACATGGACGCGGAATGTTGACTAAAATGTTGCTTGGTTCTACGACAGATCGTGTTGTCCATCTTGCTCATTGTCCCGTGCTTGTTTTGAAAGAACGAAAAAAATAGTTTCTCTATAAATTGGTAGTTTTTTTGAATGTTTGAAATATGTAGTGGTCCCGATTTAAGAGGTAGGCGGCCGTAGGTGAAAGCCTTTCGCTGAAGGGTTTTCACCTATGGTCGCACCCGTTAAGTTTGTTATTATGTTGTACGCTGTTGGTTTCCCATTTCCGTTCGTCAACAAGGGCAAGTCGGCGAGTACGCCGACTTGCCGATAGTTTGGACAGACAATTTTAAATCATTCCTTTCGTCAGTTTGTAGGAAAAACTTGAGAAATAAAAATCATTTTTAGCAAAAAATATTTTTTGATAAAAATTTTATTTTTTACCAATCTTTTCTTGTTTTTTTCGATTTAAATGTAAACTGGTTATATGAATAGAAGTGATCAATTTGATGCTTATGGTAACGCAATTGGTTTTGACCCATCTGTTGCGCTAACAGAATTCCTGTACAGCGGCGAACAATTCGATTCAAAAATCGGACAGCAGTATTTACGTGCAAGATATTACGATCCAGCAACAGGGAAATTTAATCATCTTGATCCATTCTTTGGAAATCTGAATGATCCGCAATCTCTTCATAAATATCTGTACACTGATGCCCCAGAATGGGAAATAATCAGAAATAATCATAATTTGTTTCAAATACGCCCATTAACTATTCAGGAAAAAAAAATTACTAATCCCGCTGGGATGACACGTTATTAATCAACAGTGTTTTCAACAAGTCCCTGTCTCATGTGGTTATTGAATTATGAATCATAAATCTTGTAATATTTCAGTGGACAGTTTTAAGTTCCGTAGGAACGTGAGAGTAGTTGATAGTGGATTGTTGATAGTGCCGCAAGCGTACTATTTACCGGAACGTTAAAATTCCGCTTGCGAACACTATATCACTATCAATTATCCACTAACAAAAGTTTTCTACCAACATCTTGTTCCTAATGGGACAAAAACACGAACTTTATTAACCGTACGCTTTAACCTACGGTTAATGAAGTGTTGCCCCTGCGGGACAAATAAAAAAGTAATTTGTTACCGCTCAAAGTAGAACAATAATCTGTTATTCTGCGTGATATACTCATTACACTTTAAATTTCGGTTTTTATTACAAAAGAGCTGTTTCCCCGAATCGCCCTGAAAGGGCAATATAAGCCAGCCCTACCCAACGGGTAGGGTTCAAATCACCAACAACCATTTTGCCCTGAAAGGGCAACATACTTATTTGATTCACAACATATACTGCCCTTTCAGGGCGAATACTTTTTTAAACTCAAACAAAAATTCCACTGATAGATTACAAAAAAATTAAAAAACACACTGTTTTCGTCCATAAATTCAAATTCTTACATATTTTTCGCCGTAACCTATTGAAAATAATCA
>JAITIZ010000650.1 GCA_031279215.1 Planctomycetaceae bacterium | reverse complement strand
GTAGGTGTAGCGCAGCGCAACACCCAACAAACCAAAGCCCCGCATGGGGCGAGATAATAGTTGAGAGTTGAGAGTGGATAGTTGATAGTGTGTGTCGCAAGCGGATTACTACTTAAACGACAATAATTCCGCATGCGACACTATCAACTATCCACTCTCAACTATCAACTATTATCTCGCCCTTGCAGGGCGTTGGGGTAGGAGGGGGGAACTTAAACCCACCCCGTTGGGGCGGGCTATAATACTAACGCCCCTATCGGGGCTAATATAAAAAACAAAAATTTCACTGATATACTACGATTTTTGTAACAAATCAAATAATTAATCACAAAAATCACAAAACCAAAATTCAAACAACTGTCAATGTAACTGTCTATTTTGTTATTGTTCCCGTAAAGTGAAATGATATTTTTACGCCCGAAAGGACAATAGATTCCATCATCAGTGATAAGGTTACTAAAATAGACAGTTACCTATTAACTATTAACACCGGTCTTTATTTACCCGCATAAATCTGCGTAATCAGCAAACGGATTATTCCTAAATTGAGATTCCTTTATTCGAGTTCGATTACACTCAATGTTGAAGGTTCATCACTGGCGGTGTTGAGTAATTCCGGGAAGGGCCAATCGAAATTGGCAATAATTAATTTTTTGCCAATGACAATCGGTTCGCAAGGCTGATCGAGTAAACCTTCTGCTCCATCAGTATTCGGATTTTCCCAAATTGTTTCGAACACGGCAGGTTCACCCGGTTTCGGCGGAGTAAAAGCGTGAACCGCATTACTTGCCGAATCGGTTACGTAAATCTTGTTGGTTCCCTTATCGAAATAAATTCCGTCGCAACAATGAAAATATTCTCCGGCAGGATGAATAATATCAACAGTTCCTTTGCCCTCCGCATCGAAAACAAGCCGGTACATTTCACCAGTTCCGAAATTACCAAAATACACGGTTCCATTCGAATCGGCAGTCATTCCATCCGGTCCGCCATTCCCGCCGCCAGGGAACTTTTTGACCGTTTTAATTGTTACGCAATGCGGATCATCTTCTACTTTTTTGAGCGGATTCAATTTGATTGGCGGATTTTCACCGGAACCGGCTTTCAGAATTTCGTCTTTACCAAACTTCCAAACACAACCACTGCCAAATTCCCCCTCCAAATCAAGAAACGTGTCCGTAAGCAACACCTTATCTTCAAGCCAAAGAATTGCGTTTGCCAATTTGATACCTTCGACAACAATTTCCACTTTTCCGGTTGGTTTATCGCCGTCCATTAAAACACGGAGAATTCGGGACTTGTTTGTTGTGTCGAAAAAATATTGGTTGTCGCAAACGTAAAGATGTCCGTCCGGTCCGAAATCAATTCCCATCGGACCAATTTGCTTGGTTTCAGGAACCTGAATATTTTCGATCTCTTCAAACGTCAACACTTTTTCAGTTGTTCCATCAAGATTAACTTTCACCAAATAACCCGGATGAATTTTTGCGCCTTTATCATCAGGCCGCCGATTGAAATTAGGGCAGGAAAGGAAAAGTGTACCGGTTTTATCATTGACCGTCATACCGTCAGGGTTGTGTAATTCGGCGGGTAGTTTCGCAAACACTTTGGGTTTCCGTGCGGCATTCTTTGCGGCATCGAATGCCCGTTTGGTTTTGTAACCCTTGATAATATCAAGAATTTCTTTCGGTTTACCGGCAGCGTCGCCAAGAAGCGAATCAACTTCTTTTTCACTGCCGGAAACAACCGTTTCGACTTTTTCAACAACTTTTTCAGTAACTTTTTCCGCTGTTTCCTTAATCGTTTCAACAGCTTTGACAGCAGTTTCTTTCGCTTTTTCTGCGGTTTCTTTTGCCTTTTCGACGGTAACTTCGGCAACCGCTACAGCAGCTTCCTTTGTTTCTTTAACCGCTTCGCCAACTTCTTTAACAACATCGGGGGTTGCTGTTTCCGATGTTGTGGGTTCTGCTTTTGGTTCTTCGGGTTTGGGGAATTCTATTTTCGGTTCTGTTGTTCCCGGTGAAACAGTTAGTTTCGGGGCGGGAACCGGAGTCGGTTGCGATTGCGGCGGACAACCAGTAAACACTAAAAGTGAAATACCAAACAACAAACAAATAAATCGTTTCATTTTAAGTCTCCTGTGAAATAAACAAACGTTAGAGTAATTGAACTTACATTAAACTTACAAAAAACCGAAAGAGTTATCGTTTTATAATAGAAAACGAAAACTTCCGGTGTAAATCTTAAAATCAATCAAATTGTAAACAACGAGTAAAATTTAATAATGATCGTGTAACACTAATTTCATTCCGTGTTGACCATATAGGTCGTGAATAGTTCGTCCGTTCATTGCGGAGGCTGAATGGACGGCAACTGTTCGATTAACACAAATTACATTCTTAACACATTGGGAAACAAAACCAATATCATGCGAAACCATTACAATTGTCATTATTTGGTTTAATTGGGTCAAGGTATTGAACAAAATTTGTTCTGAAGCGGCGTCGATATTATTAGTTGGTTCGTCGAGGAGCAGGATTTCCGGTTCACCGCAGAGGGCGCGGGCAATCAAAACACGTTGACGTTGCCCGCCGGAAAGGTTACGAAACGGGGTTTCTGCAAAATCATTGAGTTGCAGAGTTTGAAGTGAACACCGTGCGGCATTCCGGTCTTCCTGAGTGTACCAGAGTCGGGACAGTGAAAAACCGGTTCGAATACGTCCCATCAAAACAACATCCAATACCGACAAAGGAAAACTAAAATCAACACTCAAAAACTGAGGAGTATAACCTACCTTGGAACAATTTAATCGTGGAGGACGGTCAAACAACCGAATAGAACCTTGATCAGGTTTAAGTATTCCGAGCATGAGTTTCAAAAGGGTTGTTTTCCCGCCGCCGTTGGGACCGATAATTGATACAAAATCGCCCGCCTGAATAACAAATGTTGCATTTTCCACAACAGTTGGACCTTCGTAAGAAAAACTCACTGATTGAAACTCAACAGCCGGCGGCATAAACTTAAACTCAAATTAAAATAGCACTAAACATTTAAACTACTAAACTATCTTGCTTGTAATATTTCGGTTGATCTTGTGTTTTTTTTCGCCCGAACAATTGATTGGGGCATGTGTTAAAATTTAAGATGTTGAGTTAAGATATTGTTTTTGGCTGATTAAACAACACCTTCCCCTTCAACCTATTAGAGCACAATGTACCAGAATTTTATTGTGTCGGCAAGTACCCAAACCAGTCAAAGTAAAAAATAATTTTGAAGCCGATGTTGTGAATATTTTAAACATCAACATTGAAATTTTAAGGGTTTTGAGTATTTTAACTGTGGAACTTGGGCTAAAATACTTGACAGAATTTGCAATAGAGTTACGATTTGGTGTTTGGTGTAAGATTTTAATTTTGTAATTTTCGTATTCAAACAGAGTGTTCTGATATGTTTTCCGACAAGAAAAAATTATTATTTCGTATTCGATGTTTGATATTATTTTTTATTGTGGCGTTAATGATGAGTGGAGTAACTGCGTTTCCATTACGGTGGGAGTTGGGTATTCTCTGCCGGTGGTTTGGTGCCGGAACATTTTTTTGATGCTTTGTTTGAGCGGTTGTATGAAAACAACGATTCGAAGCCGTTATTGATTCGTGAAATCACGTCGGGTTGCGGCTGTACTGTTGTTGACATTCCGAAGGAACCGATCTTGTCCGGTCAAAAAACAACAGCTTCGGTTAAAGAGTGAAACCGCTTTTTTGTTTTTTACTCCTTCTGACTAACATTGGCAGTACGCCGAGACAATGTTTTAGCGAAACATTACCTACTTTGGGATAATTCACGTGAACAGGTAATTCACGTGAACAATAGAACACAAAATGCCAACATCACCCGGAAAATTATTAACCATTTTAACAACCACACGGTGAATACTAACGGTGAATACTAGGAAAAAAATTACTCTTGATCTGTTTCTGTTATTTTTCTATGATGATTTTGTTCTTTGTTTTTTAAGTTTTTTAATAGTATTGGTAATACCTATTTTGACATGACTTTGCAATCACCTATACCTAAAGTTTCTGTTATTATTCCTGTTTACAATGCGGAAAAATATCTTCACGCTTGTTTGGATTCTGTTGTGAATCAGACATTAACGAATATTCAAATTATTTGTGTTGACGATGGTTCGTCGGATTCTTGTCCGCAAATTCTGGACGAATACGCCGCCAAAGACCATCGAATCACCGTGATTCATCAACCTAACACCGGAATAGCCGGCGCACGAAATGTTGCCTATCCATTTCTCAAAGGTGAATATACGATTTTCGTGGATAACGATGACACAATTGAACCTGACCTTTGTGAAAAAGCGGTTGTTGTTGCGGATGCCGAACAAGCTGATACAACTTATTTTTTCTATGATTACGGAGGAAATCGGAATCGATGTAAACGGCGTTATTGGTGTGGTGAAATGAAAAAATTGATTGGAAAACAAAATTTGACCGAAAAAGATTACATAATATTACTGCAAAGCCCTATAATTTGGCAACGATTATGGCGGACACGTTTTTTGTTGGACAATGATATCCGAGGTCCTGTTGGTCAATATTGTGAAGATACCTTTATGAGTTGGCAAACGATCATTCATAATCCGAAAATGGCATTATTACCGGAAGTCATGTACCACTGGCGTTCTAATCCGCAATCTGCTTCACGTGAACCATCAAAAAAATATTTTATGGGTTTACCGATAACCTATGATCTTATTAAGGAAATGTTGGTGAAAACTGGTAATTATTACGGCAAATGGAAACAGTTGTTTTTATATCAAAAATTATGGGCATTACGTGCTGTTTACTCCCATTTACCAAGATATCAACAAATGGAATTTCTTCGCATGGTGAGAAACCGAATTGGTCAGGACGAACAAGAATATTTATCGCAAAAAAATAATCTTAAACACTATATCAAAGTATTTTATTTTGCGTTGCAGGGTTCCCATTTTGCTGCTGCTGAAAATGCTGTTCATCTTACGTTGCGCAAGGCTGAAATTACATTTCGAAAGTTCCGTGATCAATGGAAAAAAGCAGGTTAATTGTTAGGCGATCATTTTTAAAACACTCAAATTGATTTCAATTGATTGATTTGAACACATGAAAATTACAAACCCGATATTTTGGAAAACGACAGGTCTTCTGGCAACGACGTTGATTCGAGGTTGGATGGGGTTGATTGATTTCAAAGCGGCATTTTACGATCCTGCAGTTGATCCGGCATTCCAGAGTCAAAAACAACGTTTTATTTTACTGTTCTGGCATGAATATATTTTGTGTCCGTTATTTATACGCCGGCATAGTGATGTAACAATGCTGCTTAGTCGTCATAATGATGCGGAAATTGTGGGGCAGATTGCGAAATTATTGGGGATGAGTTGTATTCGCGGTTCTTCTTTTCACGGCGGAACTGCGGTTGTGAAACAGCTTTTGAGAATGCCTAAATCGTTGCAGAATATTATTGCTGTTACGCCGGATGGTCCTCGCGGACCTCGCCGGAAATTATCGATTGGTGCTATTTTTCTTGCTTCGAGGCTTCAGATACCGATAGTACTTCTTGGGGTGGGTTATGATCATCCTTGGCGGATTCGGAGTTGGGACCGATTTGCAATTCCGCGTCCTTTTTCACGCGGGCGGTTCATTCTCTCGCAACATCTTTCTGTACCTGCCAACTTGGATAGAAACGAATTGGAATTATTTCGCCAAAAGTTTGAAACTCATTTGACTTGTATCACCGAAGAAGCCGAAAATTGGGCAACCTCCGGCGAACCGCTCCTCGGTGAATCTCTTATTTGCTCTGGTCCCAAATGTTCACTCATGTATTACGCTTACAGCCGCCCCGCAGTAACTCTTAAACAACCCAACTCGTAATCTATCCGTGAAATTTTCGTGTGAAACACCGAAAAAGCAATAATTCAAAGGTAGGCAATATTTCGCCGAAAGGTTTTCATTCACCTGCTATTGCGTCGGCGATAGCCGACTTGACCCTGGTGCTGGTTGGAAATTAAAAACCAACCGTGTACAACACAATAACAAACCCCAAACTCGTGTAACCCAAAACATCAATCGAATAACAGCATCAAAGTATTCCTCAAAATATAAGACAATCAGTAAATTTATACTTATTCTGTAAAACTTCCATTCCAACCAAGTTTGGTACGTAAAGCTTTGTAATAGCAAAACCCCGGAACCCCCAACGTGTTGAATGTTTGTGAGGCACGGCAAATACGAACAGTATCACTAGAACTGATTCGAGCCATTTCCATTCCGTCAAGAATTAACACCGCATCCTGATGCACACAAAATTCAAAAATACGATCAGGCGAATCAACCAACGGACGATTACTCAATGTGTGAGGACATATCGGCGAAATCACCACCGCATCAATATCTTTCCGAAGAATAGGACCTCCCGTCGAAAGATTGCGGGCCGTTGAACCAACCGGTGTACACAATATCAGTCCATCCGCACGATAGGTTGTTACCAAATCGTTATCAATATACATTTCCACACTAATAAGACGTGAAGGCGCATCACCATGAATAACAATTTCATTAAGCGCCAATCGAGATTCGTCCGGTTGAGAAAGAATGTTATTTCCGTTGCGGAATAACTTGCAGTCAAGCAGCAAATGCCGAATAACCGGCAATTGTAACAAATCCGGGCGTTTTAAAAGAGGAATAAGTTCATCAATTTGGATCGTTGAAAGAAAACTCAACGTTCCAAGATGTACCGTAAGAAGCGGAAGCGGATTCGTTCCCATTTGATTAACCGCACGGAGAATCGAACCGTCCCCGCCAAAAACAATAACAAAATCCGCAACAATTTTGGAAAAATCCTCCTTGCCTCCCCAGTCTTCAGCAACGATCGTAACATAACGTTCAATCTCCGTCCGAAGACCCAAAACCACCTCATAAACTCCTTGTTTTGTACCATTACCAAGTAAAATAACTTTCATTGTGCTCGACAACTCTGATCTGATTTAAAGGAAAATAGCGTAATAATAAATAAATTTAAATCAATAGAATCAATTTGAAACGAAATAAAAATGATTGGCAAAATAAATCAGTGTTACTATAAATTTTCATTTGTTTCCCGTGTTTTTCCGTATGTTTTGTGTGTTCCGTGTTTAAAAATATTACCGGATAATTACCATTTATTTTTTTGTAGCCAAAACCACACGTTGGCAACCCGCATTATCTTTGATGATTTTTACAAAATTCCAATCGGCAAAAAAAGCCGCAACTGATTGAGCAATCATCGGACTGCATTCCAGCAAAACATGACCGCCGGATTTTAGTTTTGGGGAGAGTTGAGCGGAAAACCGTTCGATAATTTCGGTTCCTTGAGATCCGGCAAGCAATGCTTGTTGCGGTTCAAAATTTTTGATGTGATCAGGAAGAATTTCGTATTCGGATTGACTAATGTAAGGTAAATTACAAACAATTACGTCAAATGTTTCAATAACATCCGCCAATAAATCAGAACAACGAAATTCTATTTGATTGTCAACACCGTTCAAAACAGCATTTGATTCCGCAATCTTGAGAGCTTCCAAACTAATATCAATAGCAACAATAATTGTTTGTTTTACTGATTTGGGCCAATTTTTTGCCAGCGCAATAGCAATAGCACCGCTGCCGGTTCCAACATCACAAACAATCGGAAATGACCGTTCCGAAAAAGTTTTCAAAATATCCAATGTTTCAAGAACGAGCAGTTCTGTTTCCGGACGGGGAATTAAAACGTTTGGGTCAACTTTGAATGGAATAGAATAAAACTCCTTGAAACCAACTAAATAAGCAACCGGCTCTCCCATACCATGCCGTTTAACAAATTCACGAAAGATAGAGCGTTGTGTTTCTGTTGGTTCTGTTTCGAAATGGGTGTAGAGTTCGATTCGTTTGATTTTCATTGCGGCAGAAAGGAGAATCTCCGCGTCAAGACGCGGCATCTCAATCCCCTTTTTTTTGAAAAAATCAGTTGTCCATTCAAGTAATTGTTTTACTGTCCATGTTTCCATTGGAATACGGGGTAAAAGGATCGTAACTACAAAATAGGTAAACTCATACTATATTATTGACGCATATATTACTGAAATATTTATGCAAAAATGTTTCATTCGGAAATCAGTATATGTCAACACCATGAATTTTTCAAGAGAGAAACATAAGTAGTTAATAATGGCGAGTCAATATACTCATCACACTTGACAATTCGGTTTTCGTTTTTGAACAAGATCAACGGATTGGGACGGGATAAACAGAATTTACAAGATTTTTAAATAAAGAATACAAAAATTCTACTCTTAATAAAACCGAATTTTAAAGTACAATGAGTATCGTAGAAAGTATCGCATACGGATTACAACCCAAAACGGTAAGTAATTCCGATGCAATACTGTCAACCCAATACCAACAAATGTCAGTACCGTTCGTTATAAAGAATATTTTTGTATCCGTTTTGTTTTTAGGGAACTTCTAAAAATCTGTTTCATAAAAACGTTGTCCTTAAAAAACGAGGACTATTGACAAAGTTTTTAGATGAAGTACAAAATTTTGAAAAATTCCCCTTAACTTTTTCGAGACGCTGCCGAAATAGATACAATTTATTGGAACAACAGCATAAAAGCAATTTATTACCGTGTGGGGAACATTCTTCGATTACGTAACAAATCGCGTCTTTTTACTGTTTTTTGGGGTGATGCCGGTTGAAGTTCCGGGTATGGTTTGATTTTTTCCTTTTTCAATGATTCGGGAAGTGTTTCAATATATAATTTGATTTCATCGCGGACTTTGCGATAACAATTTAATTTGTCTTCCTCTTTTTCAAAGGCTTTGGCAAGTTTCGGCGGGTCGTCAAAAGGATGATGAATCACTTTTACAGATCGCGGAAACACCGGACAATGTTCATCGGCGTGACTGCAAACCGTAATAACATAGTCAAGCGGAACATTTTTAAATTCGTCGATATGCTGTGATTTATGTTTTGAAATATCGACGCCGGCTTCTTTCATTACCCGAACAGCATTGGGATTCAAGCCGTGAGTTTCAATTCCGGCAGAATAGGCTTCGATTTTATTGCCTTTGAGTTGCCGTGTCCAACCTTCCGCCATTTGACTGCGGCAGGAATTTCCCGTACACAAAAACAATACTTTTATCTTGTTTGGGGATTGTTTTGGGTTTTCTGCCTGAACAACATTAGTTGTTGTGAACAGAACAAACAACATTAAAAAACTGATACTGCAAATAATTGTTTTCATTTTGTCAATCCTTTCTGGAATTGTTAGAAAAAATTTTTCGGATTACTAAGTATTTTAGAACCGGTTTTGATTTTGGGCAATCAATTAAGTTTACCAACACGGTTCCGAAACATTAGTATTTGTAATATTTTGGAGATACTTCGGTACTCCACAACATGGAACAGTTAATAACAACAAGGACAATTTTTTAGAAACATACTTTCTTAACGTCAATAGTTATTGTTTCCCATTCCATAACTTGTGATAGTATATCCCCTTCAAAAAACGAATCAATCCCCTTATTGATTTTTTATTGAAAAGTATATTGCGAATGTTTCGGTATTGATGAAAACAACTTTTCAGAACAAAATCACTTTTCACTCTGTAAAAAACGCATCATTGGGTAATCCGAATATTTTTTTCATCTAAATCTCTAATAAAAATAAAAATTGCCGAAAATTTTTATTAGAGATATTCCATATCAAATATTATCTTGTATATTAGAGATGTTTTGACTTTTGACTAACCGGAACATTAACGATAACTCTTTAACATTAACGATAACAATTTTTATCAATTTTAACAAAAAGGTGAAACATGATTAAATTAATTTTAGTTGGCGGATTTTTGGGAAGCGGTAAAACAACACTTCTTGCGGAAGCCGCTCAAAAACTGGCAACAGAAAACCGATCTGTTGGTCTAATTACAAACGATCAAGCCCCTGAACTGGTCGATACACGGTTGTTAAGCCATGTTGGTAAGGGAGTTTTGGAAGTTGCGGGGAGTTGTTTTTGTTGCAATTTCGATGGTTTTGCCAATGCGGTACAATCCTTGATCGATCAGGGAGCGGAAACAATTATTGCGGAACCGGTTGGGAGTTGTACTGATTTATCAGCGACCATTTTGAATCCGGTCAAAAAATTTCATCCCGATTGGAATCTTGCTCCTCTTACCGTTTTGGTCGATCCCAACCGGTTTTTTGAAATTATTGGTGTTACACCGAGCCAAGTTGATCCGGATGCATTGTATATTATGAAACTTCAAATGGACGAAGCCGACAGGATTCTCATTAACAAATCGGACACGCTTTCTGTTACCGAAAGAACAAAGATTCTGGATTCACTGAAAAAAGAATTTCCAGACAAATCAACCGGTTTAATTTCGGCGAAAACCGGTGAGGGGCTTGATGCGTGGCTCAAAGAAATTCAAACGGCAAAAGATGTTGGAACAAAAATTGTTCCGGTGGATTATGATCGTTACGCTCACGGCGAAGCGGTACTTGGTTGGCTCAATGCGACGGCGTCTGTTCATGCAAAAACCAGTCAGATTAATGGTTACACTTTGCTGAAAACATTGTTGGAATATTTTCAGAAGGAAATCCAAAAATCACGTTCTGAAGTCGGACACGTTAAGGCGATTCTCAATATCGGCGGTAAAGAAAATGTTGCCAATCTGACGAGTCTTCATGGAAAGGTCGATGTTCGTGATGTTGAAACAAAATCCGATAAACCGGTTTTAATTTTCAACGCCCGTGTTCAGATGCCGCCGGAATTACTTGAAAAACTGGTTCGTAATTTGCTTGCCGGCAGTATTGCCCAACAACTTGAGGTGAAAATCGAAACACTTCGTTGCCTCATGCCGGGAAGACCGAATCCCACTCATCGGTTCGATAAAATTGAAAATTGAAAACGGACAACTTTTACGATTTACTTTTATCATTTACTTTTACAATTTTTGTTTTCAATTTTTGTTTTCGATTTTCATTATTGATTGATGAGTTGATAAATTGATAAATTGATTACAAAATTACAACCAATTCTACAATGTACATCCACAATGCACACAACATCTATTTTTCGTAAGAGCGTTGCCGAATTTATTGGAACGTTTATGCTGGTATTTTTTGGTTGCGGTTCTGTTCACACGGCAACATTGTTTGGCGCACAAGTTGGTCTTTGGCAGATTGCGATTATTTGGGGGTTGGTTATTGCTTTTGCGATTTTTATTACGGGAGCGGTGAGCGGCGGTCATTTGAATCCGGCAATGACTTTAGCGTTTGCGGTTTATCGCAAGTTGCCGCTTGGCGAGGTAATTCCGTATTGGCTTGGTCAGTTTTCCGGTGCGTTTTGTGCGGCGGCTTTATTATTTGTACTTTTTCAACCGAATCTCAAAGCGTTTGAGGAATCGCGTGGAATTATTCGTGGTCAACCGGCGAGTGTTGTTACGGCACGGTGTTACGGGGAATATTATTCGTCACCGGAATCGGTTCCGGTTCATACGAATCATTCGGAAGCGTGGCAAACTGCTTGGCAAAAACAACGTCAATTGGTTCCGCAATCTCTGGCGTTTTTAGCGGAATTATTTGGTACGGCGATTTTGGCGTTGGTTGTTTTTGCGTTGATTGATCACCGAAATCCGGCACGTCCGGCGGCTCATCTTGTTCCGTTGTTTATTGGTTTAACAATTTCGATGCTTATTTCGGTGATTGCTCCGTTGACGCAAGCGGGTTTTAATCCGGCGCGGGATTTTGCGCCGCGATTATTTGCTTTTGTTGCTGGTTGGGGTGAAACGGCGATTCCTGGTCCGAATGGTCATGGATTCTGGCTTGTGTACATTATTGCTCCTTGCTTCGGCAGTGTTCTTGGCGGTGCACTGTACGATTTAGCCATCCGCCCCGCTTTGCCCAAAGAAGAACCTATGTAGTTGAGAGTTGAAAGTGGATAGTGTCCGCAAGCGGAATTATTGCCGTTTGGGTAGTAATCCGCATGCGACACTCTCCACTCTCCACTCTCCACTGTCAACTCTCAACTAAATAGGTTGCCCTTTCAGGGCTTGATTTCAAAGACGAAACCATACATAGGGCGTTGCCCTACGCTATTGCTGATTGCCCCTACGGGGCGAATTGGTACACAATTTTTTGACTCGAAAACAAAAATTCCACTAATAAATTACAAAATTTGTAATTATTCAGAGATAATCGGACGGAAACCGACATTCATCACTTTTTGCCAAGGCTCATACAAGACCCGCGACGCTGCACCGGAAACTTTGGGGCGGTCTTTCCAACTTCCGCCGCGAGCTG
>JAITIZ010000629.1 GCA_031279215.1 Planctomycetaceae bacterium | reverse complement strand
CCCAATGAGTAATTACGGTTTCGGCAGTTGGCATCCCGATACGTGCCATTTTTTGTTCGGCGATGGTACTGTTCATGCGTTTCCTGTTACAGTACCGTTTAATCCGATTTTATTTGCATTAGCGGTTGTTAACGATGGTACAACTGTTGCTATTCCATAGTGGAACAAATATAATCCTCAAAACTAGTGTTTGTGTTTTTCATGTCGAATTATCATTATCCTTTTTTAAAATTTTCCAATAAAACAATGAAACCATTATTTATTTTAATTATTTCGTTATCTGTGGTCATAACAGTTTATTGTACGGTGATTTTTGCCGATGATCGTCCGAACTTTCTGTTCGTTTATTCTGACGATCAAAGTTATGACCAATTGGGTGTTGTCCAACAAGAACAGGGCGAAAAAGGACGTTATCCTTGGTTTAAAACACCCAATATGGACTGTTTGGCAGAAGATGGAATACGATTCCGTAACGCTTTTGTAACGTCATCACTCTGCTCTCCAAGTCGGGCAGCATTTCTCACAGGCAGATATAATCATTGTAACGGTATTGCTTCCAATTTTCGATCATTACCGATTGATACTGTAACATACGCTTCTTTACTTCAAAAGGCAGGATATACAACAGGTTATTTCGGAAAATGGCACATGGGAAGTCAACGGGAACGTCCCGGTTTTGATTATCACGCCAGTTTTATTAGTCATGGACAATTTTTCGATTGTTCCTTACTCGTACAAGGTATCGAAACACCAACAAAAGGCTGGGTCGATGATGTTACAACAGATTACGCTATCAAATTTATCGAAGAACAGAAATCGTCCGCAAAACCATGGTCGATCACTATCGGTTTTAAGGCACCACATGGTCCTGCTATTCCGCCGGAACGCAATGCAAAATTGTATGAAGGTGAAAAAGCAAGGATTGTTCCCAATCTCAATGTTCAGGCAATTTATTTGGAAAAACAAGGTATTCCGTTCAAAAAACAACCGCTGCCGGAAAACGGTTTGGTGTCGGTTCATTACGGGCGGTTTCGTTGTGTCAAAGCTTGTGATGAAAATTTGGGACGATTAATGGACGCTCTTGATCGGCTTGGATATGCCGAAAATACGATTGTTGTTTATTGTAGCGATAACGGATATTATACCGGAGAACACGGTCTCGGCGATAAACGAAGTGCTTATGAAGAAAGTTTACGGATTCCATTTATTGTCCGTTTTCCGAAACTTGTTGGTAAAGGTAAAGGAATTGTTGTCGATGAACCAATTTTAAATATTGATTTGGCTCCGACATTACTCGACTTTGCCAATGTACCCATTCCCAAAGAAATTCAAGGCCGAAGTTTGCGCCCATTACTCGAAGGTAAGAAACCGGCGGATTGGCGGAAAGCATGGTTTTATGAATATTTTGCAGAAAAACAACGAAATTCCAAAGTTGTCGATGTAACAGCAGTTCGAACTATTGATGCCAAATTGATCCGTTACGCACTCCAAAAAGGAATTCAGGAAGATTGGTCGGAATTATTTGATCTCAAAAATGATCCTTATGAAACAAAAAATTTGTACAACAATCCTGATTACACTGAACTCCGTAAAAATATGGAAACAGAATATAACCGCCTAAAAAATGAAGTCGGTTACAAAATTCCTGATTATGTTGACAGACCGGATTGGTGGAACTTGGGACTCCCCGACGATGAAAATAAAACTCATGAAGTTACTGCGCCGGGATCTCGATTGATCTTTGATTTCAAACAAATTGACAAAACAAAAATGATTGATGTTTCCGGTAACAACAATCATGGAATTTTACACAAAATTGTTCTTGATAAAGGAGAAAATGGTGAACCCGCCGGACGATTCAATGGTAACAGTTTCATTGACGTACCCAAAGCATCTTCTATAAATGTTGAAAAAATAGCGTGGACAACAGAAATCGTTTTCAAACCGGAATCGAAAAACGGTATTTTACTTGTTCTTGGTGGTCCGTCGCAAGGATATTCACTAGGGCTGGAAGACGAACTTTTGGTATTCACCGCAGTTGTGGATGGTGAATCGTATAAAATTGCGACAAAAAATCCTGTTGAAGGTTGGAACAAAGTAACAGCGTTGTTCACGAAAAATAGAACAATGGTATTATATCTCAATAACAAAAAAGTTGGTGAAAGAAAATTACCATCTTTAATTCCGAAAGAACCCAATTTCGCATGGCGTATTGGAGCCGCTCACGGTAAAAAAGACGATATTCATGGTTTTTCCGGTGTTATTTCGTTTGTGAAATTATCCGCAGGTGAATTTCCGCCGGAATAATTTTAGGCAATTTCCAAGTTCACACACAAGCATACCGGTTTTAAATTATTTTGAATAGATACAATTATTTTTGTTGTTTCGTATTTTCATACGTTGTCTGTTGTTTCAACTTTTCGGACAACAACTTTATAACCAATCACTTCGATAACTTTAACTGTTTGCCCTTTTTCAATCAGTTCACCATCAGACACAATGTTAATAGGTTCACCGTTAATCATTGCTTTTCCGGCAGGAACTAACGGTGTTATCGTAATACCGGTTTGACCGAGAAGAGGTTCGTAATGAGCCAGTTTTTCGGTTTCTTGAATCAAAGCAGAATCTTTGGGTTTGTTGGCGTTATGTATTGTACGAATCAAAATGTTACTGAGTATCAAAATTCCGGTTCCGGAAACCGCCAGAATTAAGAGCGAATTTCGTAACTGCAAAAATTGGTACGAATTTTGAGGAATAATAAATGTTTGGCTTGCCAGAACCAGCGAAACCATAATTGTAATAGCACCGCCGATTCCAAAAATTCCAACACCGGGAAGTACAAATATTTCGAGCAATATACAAACAACCCCCGCCAAAAAAAGACAGATTTCAAGCCAACCAGCCGTACCGCCAAGAAAATGAAGCCAAAAGAACAGAACAATTCCTACCGCAGCAATAAAAGCCCCAAGACCAATTCCCGGTGTTTGAGCTTCAATTGACACCGCCAGAAAAACAACCATCAAAATCACCATAGACATGCCCGGCGAAGAAAGAGATTGAACCAATTGATCCGCCCAAGTCGGTTCAACTAACAAAATATCGTTCTCAAAACCATAAAGAAACTTAAATTCTGTAAAATCTTTCGCGGTTCGATCAACAAAATATTGTTCCCCTTTTCCGCCAACAATTTGGAGAAGTTTTCCTTTTTCTTTAACAATTTCCCCTTTTTTCCAGAGTTCGGCGTCGGGCAACCGGTTGAGTTCTTCGTTACATAAATAGTCGGTTAACCGCCCAGAACGAATTACTTTGAAAATTTCAATATCCGGATCAATAAAACCAACCGGTAATGACCAAGAACGAATCGTTTCTTGGGACAAAAATTCACGAATTGTCTGCCGGGCATCGGCAATTTGTGATTCGGAAAATACAACCGCACCATCACCGCCGAGTATTGCGTTCACACCAAGAACAATTTCATCACAGGCTAATGCAATAATTGCAGCATCAGAACGGGCTTGGTAAGGAATATACGCAACAGTTCGGACTTTTGCCGAATCAATATTATGAGCAAGATATGATGCCATATTCAGGCTTGCTTCGATGTTGCCGCCGGGTGAGTCAATGTATAAACAGAGAAAATCAACTTTTATTGTTCCGGTTTTTCGCCGATTAATTGTTACGGGATTGGGTTCCAACGCCTTTTCAATACTCCGAATTGCTGAACCAATCTTGTCGCTGTTTATTAAACCGGTCAAATCAATACGAACCGCATGACCCTGCTCATTGGGAATCGGAGCATTTTTAATCTCATCCGGTCGAAATCCAAGACCCCGCGCTAAAAAAACTTGATCATTGGCTATCAAATTTATCAGTCCAAATTTCCTTGCCGTATCCGCCGTAAAAAGACCTGGAGCTCCTGAAGAAATGAATGTTGTTGGGTCAGCAATAAATGTTTCAGTTCGACGTAATTCTTCGACTTCCTGAGGAGAAATCAAACGAATTCCTTTTTCCGTTTCAACCTGAAGCAATTCGGTTTGTTTATCGAGTAATTTGTTAATTACTGCCGGAGAAAAAACATGCTGCCGTTTTGATATTTCGTGATAAGCCTGCCGTTGTGTGTCGGAGATATTTGTTTCATCAATTCCTGCTTCGCCGATTTCGGCAGATTCCGCCGCAATACGTTCATCACAGGCTAAAGCAACCAATAAAACATGTCCTTGAACCGATTGAGGAAAATACGCAACGGTTCGGATTCCGTGAAACTTCTCGCCGGCAAGAAGATCCGCTAATTCGTAACACGCCCCAAATGAACTGCCGCGCCCAAATTCCTCCTGATCCGCACCAACCCTAAAACGAAGAATAATCGTCGGTATTGTTTTGGGTTCGGGTGTTTCGGCGTTCTCTTCGGCAGATTCGGTCAATTCAGCAGATTCGGTTTTTGTACGATGCGGCTTTTGAATTTCCAGAACCGTTCGTTCCAATGACCTCGCTATTGCGTGTGATGCTTGACCAGTAATCGGAAGCGGAATGTCCAATAAAAAACATTCGGCATGCACACAAACCGTCAAAACAGAAAATAATAAAATCAATAGAATAATAACAATTCGCATCTTTTGTGTTCTCAAAAAGATTGGCGTTTCAAAAAAAAAGAACAATCCTAATATTTGTCTATCTTAAAATTACTCCAATTAGTAATATCTGTTCATTTTAAACACGAAATACACGAAACTTCACAAACAACATGAAAATTGTACAAAAATAACAACAAAAAAATTTCGTATTTTTCGTGTCATTTTGTGTGTTTCGTGTTAAAAAAATTAAAACAAAAATGTCAAAATAGACAGTTACCAATCCTACTGTAACCCTACTGCAGTCCTACAGCAGTCCTACTGCAGCCCTACTGTAGCAAAAAATTATTCTGTTGGTTTTGTTTTGTTTTGTTGTTTTAAGGATGTTTCTTTTTTTTGCCAATATTTTTCCGATTCAAGGATTCCATTCATCTGCCTGATCTTCTGAACTTGATCCGATGTCAGTAAAGCATCAACCTGTTGATCACATTCCTGTTCCAGAAGTACAATACGGATTTTCAACAATTCTATCAATTCGGCATAATTTTTTTGAATAGCGTATATATCATCCCGCTGCTTTTTAGTAACAACATTCCGATAACCGGTTGGAAGACGACCGGATAATTTTTTTTCGATGTTCAAACCTTTTGTTACGGGGCGTTCCAATTCGGTTTTTTCGAGTTGCAACCGTTCATTGGTTGGCGTTTTGAGGGTTGGCGTTTTGGGAGTTGGTGTTTTGGGGGTTGGCGTTTTCTGAGCCGCCAATGTCGTAGAAAATAAAAAGAAAACGAAAATAAACAAAATTTTCAATACACAAATCTTTTTCATAGCAGTATTAAATAGCAGTATTAGCAATATTAAAGTGTTGAATGTTTAATCCCGACAATACAACATCAGTCTTAACAAGAACAAAACAAAACTTTTTGTATTTTCCTGAAAATTCAAACCGCCGTCAATTGGGGGTTGTCAAAAATATTTAGTAATCTATCAATGGAATTTTTGTTTTTTGCTCTTAACCCCGCTAGGGGTGTGAAATGCATAACCGGCGGTTGCGCTTCGCTACACCTACGGTTATGCACATCTCGTCCCTGCGGGACTAATAAAACATAATAGATTAAGGAAATTCCACGAAAATAGAACCAAAAAAATTATTCCAATGATATATTACTTATTCTTTAATAAGTACATCTGGGACATTGTTAAACAAGTTGGAGGAATAGTCGATCATTTTTTCGGTCATCCAAGACATCAGGAATGCTATCACAAGAACCATTACAAGAATTTTGAGAACAATAGCAATCGTTTGTTCCTGAATCTGCGTCAACGCCTGAAAAAGACCAATCAACAAACCAATCACCGTACCCGCCAATAAAATCGGCGCAGAAATTAACAACGCAATCCATATCGAATCACGGCATAAATCAACAGCAGTTTGAGCATCCATGCTTATTTGAAAAGGTAAAAGGTTGCAGCATGTATATTATGAAAGAACAATAACAATTAAAAATAAAATTGTAAAGAGCAATTTTTAGCAAAACTTTCCGTGAATTTTATTTGCGGTCAAAGTTACCGTAAAAAGCATTAACCACTGATGCGTTATTGGTTAGTTTGAGTGATGAATGGTTACAAAATGTCTTGTCCCGCAGGAACAACACCTTTTGTAACCATTCACCCGGATAAAGAAAAGAAATGAAATAATCCTACAAAAAAACGGGAATGTCATTAACATTCCCGTAAGTATTGTTGTATTTTGATGAAGATCTATTCATTTTTTGTAATCTATCAGTGGAATTTTTGTTTTTTATATTAGCCCCGATAGGGGCGTTAGGATTTTTTACGGAATCGCCCGCCCCAACGGAGTGGGTCAAAGTCCAACCGCACCTCAAAGCCCTGAAAGGGCGAGATAATAGTTGAGAGTGCCGCAAGCGGATTACTACCAAAACGGTAATCATTCCGCATGCGACACTCTCAACTCTCAATAATCTGATCGCCCTTTCAGGGCTACTATGGTTGTGATCTACAATTATTCCACTGATATATTACCATTTTTTTTATCATCTTCAATTGGTTTTTCTTCTTCGACTTTCTTTTTTGTTTCTTCCTCTTGTTTTGCCTGTAATATTTTGATTTGTTCAATTGTTTGTTTTTCTTTTTCTTCTTGTTCTTTTTTTGCTTTTTCGGCTTCTGCTTTTGCTTTTTCAGCTTCTGCTTTAGCTTTTTCGGCAACTGTTTTCATTTCTTTTGCTGCTTGAATTTGTTTTGCGGCTTCAGATTGAGCTATGTGGGCTTCTTTCTTGGCATTTTCGGCATCGGCTTTAATTTTTTCGAGTTCGGTTTTTGTTTTTGCCAATTCCGTTTTTAGTGTATTGAGTTTTTCTTTTTCTTTTGCCAATACTTCTTGGTTGGCTTTTACTTCGGCGAGTTGGGCTTTTACTTCCGCATCTTTTTTTGAAACGGCTTCAAATTGAGCATCTGCTTCATTTTTTTGTTCTGTTGCTTCTTTTTTTGCCTGAATTGCAAGATACATTTGATACCGTGCTGATTTCATTGCTTTGGTTTCGATACCAAGCAACCCAAGCAACCCGCGTTGCTTAACATATTGAGCCTGTGCCGCCTCAACTGTAGAAAATGAAATCATAACCGCCACAAATAAAACAATCAATTTTTGCATAACTAATCTCCAAAATTTTTGTTGAAGTTAATTTAGGAATGATTCCCCAAAAATCTATTCCCCATAATACTGAACTTACGTTGTCAAAACTCCGCTAAAATCAAAATATTCGTTTTTGACTTCGTAACACCTATTTTCGTCTAAAATAGGTCAAAAAACCTATTTTATTATCGACAATATAGACAAAATATACAATAAAGACAAGAAGGTTGTTATAAAAAAAATTAATAAAATAAATAATATAAAATGAAATTAACGATTATTCAAAATTTAATCTCGCCCCAAGCCCCCAAAACGCTCCCCAAAATAACACTTGTAATCCATTTACAATATTTCTCCTATGGCGGTCTATTGTTCACGTGAATTATCCCGAAATAGGCAATGTTTTGCCGAAAGGCTTTCACTTGCCATTGCGTCGGCTAGGAAATTCGGCTAGGAAATGATGAATACAAGAAGGGTACTTTCTTTCAAACGACTCGGAAATATTCACTAAACATTCAACCGCCATTTTGTCGATAAAGTCGATGATACAATCGTTTCGGTTGGCGTGAGCGCATTGTTCAGGCGGATTTAGTAAACAAGATAGATTGGATAATGAATACCGCCCAATGTTCCAAGTTGACAAGGAAGTCTCCCATGTCCCGCAATTTTGTTCTTTTGTTGGCAACAACTATAGTTTTTGTTGTGATTTTTTGCGCCGTCGGCTCGGCTCAAACGTCGTCGGTAATTTATCACATCTGGGATACGGATAAGTTACCCAATAGCTCGACAACAGAAAAATATTATCGCTATCTGTCCCGACCGGAAGGTGTTTCAGCCAATCAATCGGGACTTTATCAGATTACTCCCAGTTTCGGGACTTCTTATATAGTGTATTATAATAGTTCAGAAGGAACTTATTATTCGGCTTATTCGGCAGAGCAACAAGCGAACATCATTTTACACAACGATGATTCGACATTATTAAATCAAACGTTTGATTTAGGAGATAACAGTTATTACTATTATTATGACTATTATAATTCTGATCTTACCAATTCGGTTCAAGTAACAATTCAGTCTGATACGCCGGGAACGTTACGAAAAATTACGGGAACCAACACTTCCTTGTTCCATCTCTGGGGTAATTCGCAATTAACAATTTCAAACGATATTATTATTTCAAAAAAAGAAGACCTGACGGTTATTAGTGACAGTGTTATTTCCGGTTCTTACAATTATTACAACTCTTATGCCGGAGCCGTTTACCTCCAAGGCGGTGCCTTGAACGCAGAAGGCACGTCATTTTCATCGTGTCTCAATACCAATATCATTAACTATAGTAGCGGTAGCAGTAGTACAGGCAACAGCAATATTAACGGTAAAGGCGGTGCAATTACGGCAGACAGCCGTTATTACTATTACTATTATTATGATGGTGAATACTATTATTATGATTATGGTTACGATATCGAGTCGCCCAATAAGGTGATCAATGTCAACAAAGCTAAATTTATCGAAAATCAAGCTTTGCTCGGCGGAGCGGTTTACATGGATCAATATACTCTAAACGGCAACGAAACAGAATTTCGCGGTAATATAGCAAAAAAAGATGAAACATATTACAGTAGCAGCGGCAACGGCGGAGCAATTTACCTGATCAACTCAACAGCAACACTGGAAAACGCAACATTTACAAACAACTCGGCAAACGGTAACGGCGGTGCAATTTTCTCGGAAAACTCGAATTTGTATCTCAAAGGAACGAACTTCAAATCAAATAACGCAACAGGTTTAGGCGGGGCTGTCTTTTTCACAATCAGTGACAGCGGCAGTTATGTGCTTCAATTGGGTGCTTTTCAGGGAACGAGTGTTGAGTTTGCCGGCAATAAACAGTATTACGATTCAATAAACAATACGGAAAATACAAATTCGATTACGTTTAGTAGCGGGAGCAGTTTGGGAACGACGGGAACAGTCAATGTTACGGTTGATGTTGAAGGAAGTGGTAACAATTTCAACATGCGCGATTCAATGTCTGTTATCGGCAATGAGAAACTGTATCTCCGTTTTAACAAGACTGGTGAAGGGGCTTGGAATCTTTACGGGCTTTCAGATTTCACACAGGCAAGCAGTGTGTTGTTCAATATTGCCGGGGGAACATTTCGGCTTGGTAATGATGCAGGACTAAATATCGTAAGCAAATTAGGAACGGAGCAATTCAATGTCCGAAATAACGCAACACTAGTTATTGGTGATTGGGCAGGTTCCGACAATGCGGCTGCACTTTCGACACATCATTTTCAAATGGATGCCGGAAGTACACTTCTGTTGAATCAAACGCTGAATTTAAATGTTCTCGGTAATGAAAATGTAATTAAAGGAACTGTAACAGGAACCGGTGATTTAGTTGTTAATGTTTCGGAACCAAGTGCAACGTTGAAATTTTCAGGACAAACATCGAATTATTCAGGAAATCTCAAAATTCAATCAGGAACATTTTGGGCTGATTCCGGTTTTGAAACAACCGGTTCCGTTGAATTGGCA
>JAITIZ010000623.1 GCA_031279215.1 Planctomycetaceae bacterium | reverse complement strand
GCGCCGATCATTGCCGGTTGCAATTCCGTTGTGCCTTCCCAACGCTCCAACATTGAAATTATTTGCGTTTGAGCGGAACAGGTCAATGTCATCAGTAAAAATAAAATTATCGTTCTCATTATTACTTTTTCCGATCTGGATTTCAATTTTTCAATGTTTCCGGCAATTTCTGATACACTTTGTCGAGCGGCGGACAGTTCGATACAACCACACATTTTACCGACTTCACCTGTTTCAACTCCGACGATGCGATTTACAATCATTCCGATTAAAAAATTCGTATGCAACACTATTCACTATTCACTATTAACTACTATTATGTTCTTTGTTCTTCGTTACGATAACTTGGCATTCGCAGGTGGGCAACGATATTTTGGCTACAATATTCTGAACACGCTATCAATAATTCATCTTCGGATTTTTTCATTGCTGTTGCGAACAAATGTAACGACAACGCAAGTATTAAAGCGACGAGAGTGGTTTCAAATGCTGTTGCAAGACCGCCTGTAACAGATTGGAGAGATGTAGTCAATGCTGCTGTATTGGCTCCATTGGCGAGAACACTGCCGAAGATGCCGATTGCTTTGGATAAACCTTCCACTGTTCCAATAAAACCAAGAACAGGAATTGCCCACAAAAAACCGTTCAATAATGAGTATGAGGTCTCAACCGATTCAATATCTTGCTCGTTGTAGGAACGCAAAATATCTCCAACATCGGAAATCATACCGATATTTTTCAGATTAGCGAGAGCACCAACAATTCGATTAAACAGAAAAAAATGTTTCGGTTGTTCTACCTGTTCATTAACGTTGCGCAAAATCTGGTCAACCGTGTTGGGTGAGAGGATGAAGTCAAGATCAGGCGGAAGAATTTTTATTTTTAAAGTCTTTTTTTGTAAACTTGTCTTTGACCATTTCAGTAACAAAATAAACAAAGACCAAAAGGCAAGAAATACCATTGGAAACGGTGTCATTCCGCGTTGAGTAAACATTGCCGTAAACCAGTTCGGCGGCAAAATGTACAGAACCGTGTAGAAAGCAACCGAACAAACTGCCGCAAATATCGCACAAAATGCCGAGTTGACGTTGGTAAATCGACCGCCGTGAAACCCAAGACGTTGCTCTATATCTAAACGAGACCAAGATAAACGTGAATCTGAAATCTTCATTATTCTTTTGTCAATTAATTATTGTATAAATATTCTGCCGTTTGCAGGAATTTGTTCCGAAAAACATAAACGATATAAAATAAGCGACCTTGTAATTATTGGTCTGATGATAAACAATTAAGATCGCTGCGGAATAATTACGTCTTGTTCCCTGTTGGTGAATTGAAATTGAAACAAAAATATAGCGTAACTTTAATACGTATATTTTGGATTTTGTCCATATTGATTATTTCCGGGTTGACTATCTTGTACGAGAAATACCAGGAGGATAATTAAACCAATAATTGGTATTAACACAATCAAAACCAACCATCCGCTATTACCTGTATCGTGCAAGCGACGGACACAAACTGCAAGCGACGGTAAAAAAATTAACAAGTTATACAGTAAGTACACCGCCGATAAAACTCCAATGACAATAAATTTTGTTTCCGTTTTTGCTCCCGATATATTCATTATAAAAATGAAGATGATCCCAATGGAAGTCAAAAATAATGGAAGAATTATTGTATTGTAAATTGTAAAACGCCAATATTCACTCCGGCGTGCGCGACCGCTGAAATCCGCATATTTTTTTAATACATCTGCGTAATCAATTCCATTTGAATTTGATTTCTCACCCAACAACTCTGGATTGACATTTTGTCTATGACTTTTTACACTCGATCCGCAATTCTGACAAACATTTGAAGCCGGCGAAAGCAGACTCCCGCAAGCCAAACAAAATAAATCAGCAACCAGTGATGCTTTTTCGTTTTGTCCTTCCTGCCACACAATGGATTTCGCATTTAACGTTCCTGATTTAAGCATTTGAGTTATTGCCGAAACAGTAACAGGACCATAACCATTGATCCCGTTAAGACTGTAAAACCAGTTTACAGGTTCAGGTGTTACAGATTCGGTTTGTTCTGTGTGTGAAGTGTGTAACGCCGTGTGATTTTGTTGAGTTGCTTGCAATGGTACAGAAAACAGAAACTCCAAGTTTTCTGCGGTAAACCAATCTATTTTATTCTCAGAGATATAAGTTAATCTACCGAGTTTGCCGTTATCTTTCATTTCGAGAAGCTGTTCCGTGTTAAACGGTCCAAACGCTTTGTTACGAATTTGAATGTAGTAAGACATATCCGTTTCAATAAAAAATGATTGTTCAATTATTGTAATTATTCAATGAAATTTTCATAACATGCCGTTTGCGGTATTTCGGTGAAACATCGCCTGCTTTTTACAAGTTTTGCATGAACTGTTTTTGCATGAACTGTTATTGTTATTTTAATTTTTTTTGTATCGTTAATATTTTTTATTGTTTGAGGAAAACCGGCAGACATTGGAGGTAGGAATTTTCGTTTCCGGTTAGTTTTATTCCCGATTCAGAGTTGTTACCGATTGGAATTGGTATGACGGTGTTGTTTTGTTTTTGACGCAAAATATATAGTGTTCCTGTTTTGTCGGTCAAGGGTGATTTAACGTGACAATTCCATTGGTGATCTTTGTATATTAGTATTCCGACCCATTCAAATTCCAAATTAAATTCTCCAATTTTGTTTTTGAATTGGTTGTGTTCTTTTTTTGTTTTTTTGATTAGTTCATCAATATTGGGCATTCGGTTTAGTGCTGCGTTTGCGAGATTACGTTGCGGGATTGTATTTTTTG
Organism: Planctomycetaceae bacterium; assembly: GCA_031279215.1. Classification (GTDB taxonomy): domain Bacteria; phylum Planctomycetota; class Planctomycetia; order Pirellulales; family Thermoguttaceae; genus WRKP01. The sequence continues at coordinate 7,333 of JAITIZ010000623.1, read as the reverse complement.
AATCAACATCCATCCAGTTGGTAACTTTATCGACTTCGCTTGTTGATATTATTTCAAGGCAACGTTTAAAATTTGCTTCGAAAATTGGGTCTATCGCCGACGTATCCGTAATAAATAAATCCAAAATAATAAATTTCAAAATCGGATCAATATCATTTGATCTCATCAATTCACTAATCAAATCACAAACAACTTCAATTGCGTTAGTAGTAATATTGTCCAATTTTTTTAATGTTTCAATCGAAAATTCGGATTGATCATTATTTGGTACATTTTCCGGTTTGAAGTCATTTTCGGAAATGGTGATTGATTTATTTTCTGATACGAATGTGGTGATGTAATTATAGTTTCCAACTTTGTCGGGTTTTTTGGTCAAGTAATACCAATGATCTTTTTTGATACACCGCCACACTTTTTTCTGTGTGAGGCTTTGCAGGAATTTTTTTGTTGATTTAAATGTATCAGGAGTAATTGGTTTCATTTCATCCAATATTCTCAAGTATTGTGTCGGCGGGAAAAGTTGATCAGTTGAACCTGATATTTTTGAGGACAATTCGTTAGTTAAGGTCAATAATTCCGTAGAATTTTCATGTAATTGCTCTATATCAAGTGCGTTTGCTGAATATGATATTATTAGGTTACGCAATATTTCCGTCACAATTTTAACATTATCCAACTCATTCAAAACCTCTTCCGCATCGGTTGCTGCCGGATGTTGTTTATAATTTGCAACGAAAAATTGTAATGTGTTTTTATAGTCATCAAATTTCGGTATTTTATTGACGAGGTCTTTGAACAGTTCATTTTGTTTGAGTTCGGATTTAATTTTTGTCTCATAATCTGTGATGGAATCCAATAGAATACTGCTTTGTTTTTTTAGTGTTTGTGAAGCGTTGGGATATTGTTGTTGAAGATTCTCGATTCGTGACGATAATTTTGTTAATTGTAAAATTAGTTCATTAGGTGCTAATTTTGTATTCTGACATAAATCATTAAATTCATTTGTAATTGTTTCAATATTATTATTGTATTCGGTATTTCGTTTTGTTTTCAGTGAAAGAGCGGCGGTATCGTAACGGCGTTTTATTTCTGTAAGTTGAGATTTTTCGGGTAACGTCCGCATGAGTTTTTCTGCTTGTTCGATATTGATTTTGATTTGTTCCGCAGCGGCTTGATCGGGTTCGGGGGTATTGTCTAATGCTTCGGCTGCTTGATTGTAATAATGTTCAAATTCATCGGCGCGTTTTTTGTCAACATCATATAAATTACGTAATTTTTCAAGTGCGGCGGCAACTTGCGGATGGACACTTACATTGTAATATTGTGCTCCAATATGCTGTACGGTACCGGGTATGTCTTCGTAACGTTTTTCGATTTCAATTTGTTCTAAAGCGGCAAGAGTTTCTGAAACTGTACGGTTAAAATTTCTAATACTCAATCCCCAGATAATCAATCCGCTAATAAAAATACAAACACACGCAACAGATGTAACTATAATTTTTATTCTACGGGAACGCTGCAATTCGTAACTTTCAATTTGGGATTGATAACGTTCTTCAAGATGCACCGGAATTATTGTATCAGCTTGATCGGCAACCGTGAGCAGTGTGTAATGAAGTTGTTCTAAAATCGGTGCCGGACTTTCGGCATCCAGAGCATCATTCAAATCGACGGCGCACTGATTAAATGTTTTTTGTAATTCTTTTTGACGCTGCGTTTCTGTGAGCCAAAGTACCGCCGCTCGAATCAGTTGTTGAATTGCCAAAGGCATCGGCATATTTGTATTGGTGAGTAATTTCTGCATCGTTTCATAAATAGCGGCGGCTTCGTCATAAGCAAAGGCATCAAAATGTTTCAACAATGTCTCGGCAAGATTTTGCAAAATTATTGTACAAAGTTTTTGACGGTATTCAGACGGCGGCGGAACAACCCAATCAGGCAAACTCAATTCCGTGTAAAGTGATTGAATCTGTGCAAAATTACTTGTTGAAATTGCATTTTTGATCTCTTTATCCAATTCCTTGAGACGGACTTTTTCAAAGGCTTCCTGATCTTCGCGCCAAAAAGAATTTTGTTTATCAATTCTCGCAATCGCACGCAAAACAGCAAGACGTTCACGAATTGGCGAGCCGTTCAATGTGTACAAACGATGCCAACGCAACAACGGTTCCAGCGGCGACATCTTCATATATGCATTGTTCAATTCTTTCTGTAACTCCACCGGCAATGCCGGAGGAACATGGTAACCAAGCGTCGAAACAATTTCATTCCACTCATCACGCTCTGTAAAATCAAGTGTCATGTACATCGCGGTAAGATTAGGCTGCATCTCTGCCAATCGAATTCCTTCAGCAATATTTCCCTCACGAATATATTGGGAACATTGCATCATCCGCCGATTCAACTCCGTACACGCCTCCGCATAATCACGAGCATATTGACGTATTTGATTGGGCGTAACCGTTTCAGGAAATGAAATAACTGTACGGATATTGTCGATTAATTTTTGAATATTGCGTATCATGGGGATGATATTTGTTAATACGTTAATTTATTAGTACGTTAATTTGTTAAACATTGCCGTATGCAAAATTTCAAACGGTAATGTATCATTTCCGTTCTTTATGGTTTCACCTCTAACAGTAATAATTGGTTCTCTTTATTGTTAACCTCATTTGTTGACGTTCCTGGTTTCAATAAATAGAGTGAAAAGTCTTCTAAACGAATATAATTCCATGCTTTGTCTTCATTAATTTTATTTTCAATTTTTTGTTTTTTTGTTTGTAATTGTCTAATTTTGCTGTCAATGTTACTAATCTCTTGTCCGTAATTTTGTATTTTTTTTTCTATTTCTTTAATTTTCAAATTTGTTTCTTTATTGCCTAGATTCAGTTCGCCTGTTTTTTGTTCGGTGAATCGGACGATTTCGTTTTTTGGCGGAAAAGTTCTATTTATTCGTTCCGTATTTTGTTTTTCTGCTTGTGTGTTGAATAAAATTTTTTCTGCTTCTTTTTTCTTTTTTTCTATTTCGTTGTATAACTTTATTTGTTCCTGTATTTGTCTATTTAATTCGTCGTATTCATTTAAGATCTTTTTCAGAGCATGTGAAAAAAATTCAAGTTCCAATGCAAGTGTTTTTTGATCCAGCGTTTTAATATTACCGGTACCTGATTCTCCTTTGTAACTTATTTCATGTACATAACCTGACGGCTTCTGTAACGGTACAATTTTTTTCGGGTTTGTCCATTGAACCTGCTCTTTGGAATTTTGAATCATATAAAATTTCCGAATATCAAAATAAAGCGGTGCATTATCTTTTTGAGACAATATATATTCTTTTCCATCGTGCGCCCATAGTGAAAAGTTTTTTGTATCAATATTATTTGCTTTTGCCGGTGTGTATAATGCGACTTCTTTGGCAACCGGTATTCCTTTAATTTCAATTTTTAATTTGGCAAGCAAAATACGGTTTAACCGGCGTATTGTATCGGCGTCGGTTTTGTATCCTTGAAGTTGATCATCAAATTTGAAATTTAAACCGTTTTCTTGCAAATCAATTTTTGCAATTGTTTTTTTTATCGGATTTCCATGTACATTTTTTCCTTCTTCATACCAAAATTCAATACTATTTTCGTTCTCAATTTTTTTAGTAATCTGAATTATTTTTTCCGTTTTTAATTCAAGATCAACAAATGGGCGGTAACTGATTTTGACGCGGTCTTTAATATCGGCAAGAAATTGTGAATTTTGTAAAACCGTAACATCAGACTCGCCCGAAAACGGTAAACCTAATCCCTTCCAATCTTCCGGCAACTTTGAAAATTTATCTTTCAACTCATTTTCTTTTGCGGTTTCTTGTTCCTTTATTTCTTTTTGCTTGTTTTCTGAAACGATTTTTTCTTGAGCTTCTTTGAGTTCCTGTTCCATTTTTTCAGCAGCAATTTTTGCTTCGTTTTCTTGACGTTCCTGTTCTATTTTTTCAGCAGTGTTTTTTGTTTCGTTTTCTTTGCGTTCCTGTTCCATTTTTCCGGCGGAATTTTTTATTTTGGTTTCTTGGTGTTCTTGTTCGGTTTTTTTATCGAATAATTTTGTTATCGTTGAATTATGTTTTTGGTCAACGTCCGATTTATTTTGTACAACTAAATTGTAAAACGCAAATATCAATCCGGCAATTAAAAATATTACCAAAAAAATCACAATAGGAACTGCATTGAGCCAAAATTTGTTATCAAAATTTTTTTTATTTGTCTTTTTGACAGTAAAAAATGCAGCATGTTGAGCAGGATGTTGAGACGGAACAATGACAGGTTGAATCGTTAATTCATAATTTTCCTTATCGGTGTTTTCTGTTTTCGATACAGATTTGATCAAATTGTTTTCATTGGATGTTTCAATATTATCAATATCGTCAGTATTATCAGTAACTTGAATTGGAATGGAAACCGATGTTGTAACAGAAGGCTTGGATAATCCTGCTCTCGCAAGGTCAACATACTTTCCATTGGGTGTTTCCGTTGTTTTTTTACGAAGGTCAATAAGAAGTGTGTTTGGCGTCAATCGCGCAAACATCATTTCATCACTGCTTGCAACAATACACTTAATTTGAATTTTATTTGTACTTGGCGGCTCCTGTGACTTCATGAAAAATGTACTGAATGTTGTCTTCCAGCGTACACTTGACGGCAACAACGTAAATACTTCAGCGAGAAGCGGTAAAATATTTTTGCCCGGATTAAAAATCACACTTACCGGATCACCTTTCTCAACTCTTTCCGCAACAACTCCGCCCCAACCGGCATCACCGCAACATTGTTCCCATGCCGTACATTTTTGTACATAAATTTCTGGATTCGGTAACACTCGTCCTGCCGGTAATTCCTGTGGTTTATCGTTCCATTGTGTCAAAAATAAATTCGGTTGCGATAAAATTGCTGTTGGTCCGCACGATAAGTGAGGTAAATCCAATTCCTCAATGATCAAATGATGTGCAATTCTGTTTGTCCGTCCGGAATAATCGTTGCCGCAATCCGCTACTCGTGAAACGATATGCCTGTCCATTCCGCCGCTTCGCCGAACCACATGCATAAACACAACCGGATTCTGTACATCACCGGCTGAAAAATAATGCTTATAGCCGCTCAACATACTGACATCACGCGAAACATTCAACGCCATTCCGGTAGTCTGTGCCACTACTCCAAATCCTGAATTGCCGTCAAGACAACGTAGTGATGATGTTGAAATCTGCTCTTGAATCATTATTGGACAAGTATTAACGTACTTCTTTCAGTTATTATTTTAATGTTGTAATTATTTGTGTTCAATTATTCCGAAGACCGCAATGTGCCGGCAGAGTATTTCGGCAAAACGCCGCCTACTTCGTAACATAATTCACAACACCAATAAATATCAATCAAAATGACTGCCTGAAGGATGACTTATTATTTTTAACAGTATGTTGAAATTATTACCGCAACAAATCGGCTTAATTTTACAAAACAAAAATCGATTAATTTTTTGTAACTACCGGTACACAATATTTACCCGTAAGTGTCTGGGCGTGGAAGAATGGAACTTCGACCCAAACCGGTTTTATATTAGCGGGTCGATACAATAGCGGCCGTTTACCGTCTTGATCGGGAAGTCCGACTTCGGGTGCCGTGCCGGTTGCGCTAACAGCAATATAAGTAACTTTTTCGGCATTGGCTTCCGCCGTACCGACAAGATCGGGAATTAAATCCAACAATAACGCACGCAAACGTTGCGAATACTCATTGACACAATTTACATCATAAACATTGGTCGGATAATTTTTAGCCCGCTGCCATGGATTTTTGTAATGCGGAAAATTAGCCAGTTGATGCCATGCGTCAAATTTTGTTAAAACAATAATAATTGGTGTTTTGATTTTTTCTTGGGTTGTTAGATACGATTGTGTTTTGATTCGGGTGATTATTTCGGTTAAGACGGTGCTTTGATTTACTTTACTTCTTCGCACATCACCGCCGAGTGCCGGATTCATTTGCGGATCATTCACAATGGTTTTGCATGCGTTTTTGAAACGTGAATCTTGAGTCGGATCAAATAAGAACAAAATAGCGTCTGATGTTACAAGATGTCGGGTTACCGGTTGTGATGCGTTATCCGCACCCGGCAAAAAACTTTCTCCGGCGTTATCGTACATACAAATCGCTTGCGTTACATTATTTGCGTGTTTGGGGAACGGATAGGACGGCAAGGGCGAAATAGTAAACGAAAACGGTTGAGCAAGTGAAGTTAAATGTCCGTTAATGAGTGTATTATTGTAAATATCACCTTGAACATCGGTCTTTTCGATGGCAACCGGTGCATCAGGATCATAACCGCCCATAAATTGTTTCATTTCGTATTCACGGATTCGTTTGTTTAGAGTAGGATCAGCGTCGGTAAAATTCATGCAAAAATCACGCGTCATTGTCTTCCGAAGTTGCCAGACCATTGATGCAAAAAAATAGGATTTTCCAACTGCGGGTGCTCCGGCAATTGAAATAAAAAAACTTGACATGTGTAATAACGGATGTGGTATCTGAAGATGACAATTCGGACACGCTAATTTATGGCAAGAGACTCCATGAGCATCATACGCCGCTCTGTCAACACTAAAACGATAAGGTAAAAAACGTAATTGATAAGCATCGCCAAGTTTCGTATCTCCCAATAAATCAGGTGATTCGCTTATAAACAAAATCTGATCTGTCGGAAATTCATGCCAACAATGCGGACATGAAATTTGCGGTTTGATTTTCATAGAGGATGATACTGAAATAATATTAGTTGCCGACATCTGGAATACTTTTACTATTACGATTGTTGAATTGCTAATTATTGGTAAATTACGTTTAAAAGGTACATTTTACCAATTTTTTTTATCGGCAAACAAGATTAAAGAATTTTAATTTTTTTAATTGGGTGTAAAAGATTGACACGATTAACAAGGATGTGTTAAATAGGTAATATAAAAAATCTAGGCATTTTGTAATTTATAAACAATATAAGTTGTTAGTAGAAAGTATCCCCTAATACCGCTGTAATACTTGTTTTGTAAGGGTTTACGCATTTTTTTCAATTTTTTTTTATTTTTGTGAGCGGTGTTGGTGTGCATTTTTACCGGATGATAAACAATAGAATCACTACTGAATAGTTACAATTTTGATGATCACTCGACAAAATAATAATTGTAATCTATCAGTGGAATTTTTATTTTGTAATCACTCTTACGGGGTAAATCTCTGTCGTTAACGGCGGGGCTTGCCTCGCCATGATCTTTTTCCTACGCCCTGAAAGGGCAACATAC
>JAITIZ010000572.1 GCA_031279215.1 Planctomycetaceae bacterium | reverse complement strand
AAATTTTTATCAAAAAATATTTTTTGCTAAATAAAAATGGTTTTTATTTAGCAAGTTTTTCATAATGAACTGACGAAAGGAAAGGTTCAAATTGTTTACGTAAAATAATTAGGCTTCTTGAAAACGTTGATATTTTTGCTATGGGAATCTATACGTTAGATTTTAACGATACTTTAAGGTGAACATCATAATTGTGTTTTAATACAAGATATTTTCATAATCTGTTTGTAATCAACACTTTAACATCAATTCCTATCCCCGGTGAACAACACCGTTTTGAAGAGTGAACCTGTCTGTGAACAGCCGCTTACATGTTTTTTGTAAGTATTTATAACACAAAGACTTATAACGAATCTAAAAGAATTAGGCGATATTGTGGGTATTGGTTTGATGATAAATAATAGAATCGCTACTGAATAATTACAATTTTCAGAGATAGCCTTGCGTTCTTGGTCAATCGGAATTATACTTTAGAATCGTTATTGATTTTGTTTATTGATCTTTATTTCAACAGATTAAAGAATTGGGAGTTAAATAATGTTAATTTCATCTGAAAATAAATATGAAGCCGGTTATGACCAACAAAGTATTGACTGGGAATCGCTCAAAAGCCGTGTTGCCGAACTTGAGAAAAACACCACTAAAACAATCGAACAAACCGAAGAACTTTCTGAACTCTATTGTATGTGGGCAAGAGAACTCTCGGAAAATAATAATTCGTTCAATGAAATACTTGATCTGTTTGCTAAAGCGGAAACCGTTTTACAATCAACCTTAGCACTCGGCAACGATGATGAAATACGCCGCCGACTGGGAAGTGTATATCTTGATCGGGCAGTTATTTATAACGATTACGAAAAATTTGAACTCGCCCTCGAATCCTACGCCCAAGCATTGGCAACTCTCAAACCATTAGAAGACAAAGGCGATGGTGAAGCTAAATACGATATTGCGGGAATTCGTTTGAATTGCGGAATTATTCACCAAGATCTCGGCGAATTTGAAAAAGCAAAAGCCGATTTTGATAATTCTTTCACGGCATTCCGTGCACTTGAGAAAATCAGTGATTTCGATACGCGGTTTTATATGGCTAAGGTCAGTGTTGCTCAAGGAAATTTGTTTTGGGATATGGGCGAACCACTCGATAAAATTGTCGATGCCTACAATCGAGCTATGCGGCTTTTCGTTGAACTTATTGACATCGGTCAAATGGAACACGAACGGGAACTCGCCAATACTCTATTACTACGTTGCAAAGCAACTTATGAAAATTATGTAAATCGCGAGTTCGAATCCGAAACAGAACGCCTAAATAAAATTGGTGATATTCTGATTGATATTGAACGAGGAATCGAAATCCTTGAAAAATTAGCCCAAAACGGTAATTTTGAAAACCGATTCGATTTGTTTCAGGCTCTTATGACCAAAGGAACCATGTTTCTGGATATTGATAAAAAACATGAAGCCTACAATGTTTTTGAACGGTCAATCCATGATTTTGCAGATTTTATCAATACGGCAGAACCGGAAATTCTCAATTCTTTCGCAATCGCCTATGAAAACCGAGGTATTGCTACAATAGATATTGGTAATATTAAAGAGGCTCTGGCGGATTTTGATAAAACCATTGAAATCAAAGAAAAAATTTTGAGTAAAGAGTTTGGCTTGGATGAAGAATTACGCACTATTTTTCTACCAACTCTAGTAACATCCTACGCCAATCGAGCTAATGCTTACGCTTCACTCGATCATTTAGAACAAGCAAAGAAAGATGTTCAACATGGTATTGATATTGTTAATTCTCTAAAAGATGAATTAGGTGATGAACTCGACGAAATCAAACAAATCCTTGAAAATCTGTTGCAACAGTGGAAATAACTTCAATAGTTTCGGAATTGGGGAAACAATAATCTATAATTTGACGTGAATTGTTACAAATTATTTTTAAGAAAAGAATGACCCATGAAAACATTTTTGTTATTTTTAACAGTGATACTTATTGCTCTTTGGTATGATGCCGGTTGGACACGGCATTACGGTTTCGCAAAAAATGTCAATCAGGCATTTTTGTTGCAGCTTAACGGAACAACGAAAAACGGCAAGGTTTTTTCGTTGCAAAGCGATACGTCGTGGAAATGTGCTGAAAGTTACAGCCGTTATTACGGCGGCAATTTTCGATACAATGAATTTGGCGGTGAAGAGATTGATGGACGTATTTATCGTTCCGATTGGAATACTGTTGCATTTAACGATGATACTTGGGCAAACGCCGTAAAAATTTCACCGTTGCAAAACGGAACAGAACCGATTCTTTCCGCGCAAATGATGAATCCGTCACGGATTATCAAAACGGTTTCGGCAACAGAAATTATTCCCATCAAAACCGATAACGGCGATACGATCTGGCGATTTGATATGGGCGAACAATTTGTCGGATATATTGATGCAACATTTAACGGTCTTGCATTGGGAGATGTTGTTGATATTAAAATCAGTAACAATAGCAAAGTTGCCGATGGAGTACAAGGTGAAAAATCAATTTGAACGCCCCTTGAAAGAACCGGCGAAAAAATAACAACTATTCTGTAACATATTATCAGGAAATACTCACAGGGTAAGCGACGGATTTACTGGAATTTTAATGGGCAATGTTAGAAAATGTTATGGTGTTTCTGCAAAACAGAATATTCATGTGATAAAGACAAAGGAATCTTTTTTAATTGTACGTTAATTTGCTCAGCAATTGTGTACTCTTCATATTTTAAATTTCTGTTTTCGTTTCAAAATAGATGTTCATTAAAATTGCCCCTACAATCAACCCAAAAATCTAAGCCGACAACTCAACTCTCCAAGAACAATTCTCAATGTAGCTGTCTATTTTATTAACGCCCACATAATTCCAATCGTCCACAGATTACGCAGATTATTTTAAAAAATTTTTTGAAAATAATTTTCGTAATATATCAGTGGAATTTTTGTTTTTTACTCTTAACCCCGCTAGGGGTGTGAAATGCATAACCGGCGGTGAAGCGAAGCGCAACCGCCGGAGCAGGAACTCCCCCATTTTCCCAAAGCCCTGCAAGGGCGAGATAATAGTTGAGAGT
>JAITIZ010000500.1 GCA_031279215.1 Planctomycetaceae bacterium | reverse complement strand
CAATATCCTCTTTATAACATCATTGTTTTGATGTTTTGATGTTTTGATGTTTCGATGTTTCGATGTTTCGATGTTTCGATGTTTCGATGTTTCGATGTTTCGATGTTTCGATGTTTTGTCATTGTAGTCATGTTTTGTAGTAAAATCAATGTGGTCTTGGAAAAATCCCATCCTGTGGTGATTTTCAAGATTTTATAAGTCTTTTTATTTCAAGGGGATAAAAACGACCTTGTTTTGTTTTTCCAAAATTTCAAGCGGCTTCACCTCGAAAAAACAAAACAATAACACCAATCTATAAAAATTGTTAATCTTGTCAATCCCCTATTCACAAAGTTCAACCGAAAATCTTGTTATTTTTTCAGGTCATTACAAACCTACACGGAATGGGTTTCCTCACCGTGTCTTTTGGTGTTTTTTCGACACATCAATATTCTAATATAGTACATTTTTTCATAAAGTCAAATAAACGTAAATAAATTTCTAACAATTACCCCTAAAATCGTTAAATTAGTAAAATTTTGTAATTATTCAGTAGTGTTTTTATTTTTCCCCTTAACCTCTAACGGGGTTAAGATCGAAAAAACAAATATTGTAATATACTCATCACACTTGACCATTCGGTTTTCGTTTTTTGACAAGATAACCGGATTGTGACGGGATAACCGAAATTTAAAGTGTAATGAGTATAGATTACCAAAAAACTTAATTTCGATGTTAAAATATTATCTTATTAAAGTATATTTTGGGTTTAGGAAAAAGCCGTTCACATAAAAACATGAAAAAATGAAAATACTTGTAACAGGATCAACCGGATTTATTGGTCGTTATGTTGTCCGTCAATTGTTACGGACGGGGCATGAGGTTATTACAACATCAACGAAAGCAGAATTACTGTCCAATAACACAACACATATTCCATGCGATTTGAATATTGAGCGGAATAATTATTACGAGTTGTTTGGGCAACCGGATGCGGTGATTCATTCGGCTTGGCAAGGGTTGCCGAATTATGAGGAATTGTTCCATATTGAACGCAACTTATGGACAAGTTACCGATTCTTGAAACAGATAATAGAATCGGGAACACGGAATATTAACGTTATCGGAACATGTTTCGAATACGGATTGCAGGAAGGTTGTTTATCGGAAGACTGTTTTGCCAATCCGAATACTGTTTACGGAGCTGCCAAAAATACGTTGCGGATTTTTTTGGAACAGTTACAGAAAAAGATTCCGTTTGATTTCAAATGGATTCGGCTGTTTTATCTGTACGGTGAAGGGCAAAACAAAAATTCAATTCTGGAACAATTAAAATCGGCAACACAACACGGTGATAAAATTTTCAATATGAGCGGCGGTGAACAACTCCGTGATTATTTACCCGTAGAAACTGTTGCGGAAAATATCGCCGGAATTTCATTGCAAAATAAAGTGCAAGGTATTATCAATAATTGCAGCGGTAAACCGGTTTCAATCCGGCAATTGGCCGAAGAGTTTTTGAAAAATACCGGAACAAAAATTGAACTCAATTTAGGATATTATCCCTACACAAATTATGAACCATTCGCCTTTTGGGGAAATACAGAAAAATTGGAACGTGTTTTTGATCAAAAATAAAAAATACACTTCTTGTATTCATCATTTTACGTTTAATCAATTAAGAGTTTTGTTAAAGCAATGTTTTTTGTAGCATTTTAATAAAATACCGGAATTTTTGTTTTTTGCTTTTAACCCCAAAATGGGAAATAATCAGGACAATGGAATCAATCAGTCATTGTCTATTTTCGTCCGCAGATTACGCAGATTTACGCAGATTTACGCAGATTTACGCAGATTTTCGTCCAGCGATTTTCGCAGAGATTCGATATTCTCGGATTTTCAGGGATTCTTTTTGGGGAGTACGAAATAACGAAACAAATAAAGGAAGAAGAAACAAAAAATATAAAAAATTATTTTCAAAACCCTTTTTAAAATAATCTGCGAAAATCTGCGTCATCTGCGGACGATTTCAATTAGTGCGGCCGTTAAGAAAATAGACGGTTACATCAATTATTAGTCAAGGGTTATTAAAATAGACCGTTACCTATTTTTTACGTCCGAGTCGTCGGTCTAATTTTTCTGCTTGTTGGTTGATACGTTCTAGGCGTTGGTGAATTGCCTCCAATTCATCACGGTATGCAATAATCCGATTGGTTTCTTTTTCGACAGATTCAAAAAGCCGATCCAACGCCGGAAGATGTGACCATTGGACGGAAGTTTCGTTAATTTCCCGATTCAAGCCGCGTCGAAGTGTGAAGATGAAAAGCCCCAGCAATAAACTTCCCCACGTAATAAGCCAGAAAATCGAAATAATATAAAAATCGGTTCCATAAAACCGTGTGTGTTTATCAAAAAGCGTATCAATAAAGAAATTTTTCGCCGGACGTAACAAAAGAAAGGCAAGCATTCCCCCAAATAATACTTCATAAACAATTCGTACCCACCATCGGTTGTTTCGGGTTGCCAGGCGGTTACAGATTGTTTCCAATTCACCGGTAATATTGTTGATAAAGGCATTTCCGGCTCGTTTTGATTCGTTCAACACGAAGTCTGGAGTACAAGATTCGGTTGGTATATGGGCGTCAGTTGCGAACCCGACAAGAACTAACGCCGATTCACGAAGCCGGTCTTCTTCCCAATTTGTCAAAATTGATATTTCCGGTTTTTTTTTATTTTTGTGGGAGTTCAACCAATTTCGAAAAGAACGAATCCCTTCAAACGCCCCCCAAAGAGCCAGTTGTGGTACGGAGCGCACACGAGTTAGCAAAACCCCCGAAAAAATTGTTCCCAACCCCTGATAAATTCGCAAAAGAATAGAGAAGGGACTGTAACCCCATTGAGAAGCAACCCGACCAAGTAATCGTGATTCCCAGAGCCGTCGATCAGAAATTAGTTCATGCCGCATTTTTTCCGCCAAACGTTCACCGAAATGCCGCCGTTCTTCGGAGATTCGATCCCGAAGTTTTCCGATTGCCGCCCAGTGTTCGATAATTTCACAACGGCAATCCTTCACCGTTTCCACCGCAAGACTAAAAAAATTCGCTTGCCGAATACGAATCGCCGCTTCTTCATTGAGATCAACTGTGAGAAGTTGCTGAAGATCCGCAAATTCTTTGGCTAAAACAGTTTGGTTCTGCTGTGATTTCAGGGCAGCAACCGAATCCACAAAAAAAATACGTCCGGTTTCATAATCTTTTTTAAGTAATTCGTTCCAATCGTCGCGAATATCTGTATCACGATCTGCATGAGTTTGAACGAAAACAAGTCTTGCCCCGGGCGATGCCGACGCAAGTTCATCTAAAACACGACGGCTTCGATATTTCTGTTGTGTTGCGGTTACCAGCAGAACATCGCAAAGAGGTAAAACCGCACGAAGCCGAGCAAGATTCGTTTCACGAAGAATGTCATTTTCCGTCGTATCAGGATCAGGACAATCCAAAATAACCATTTGCTCCAATGCCGATAAATTACGCTTCACAATTTGAATACCGGAAAAATCAATTCCCCATGTTTCAGGATGAACTGTTTCATGACAAACAAGAATTGGTATGGCGGTTGTGGGGCGTTCTTTTCCTTCTTCAACAACATGTTCATTCAATAAAGCGTTAAGGAGCGTACTTTTTCCGGTGCCGGTTCCGCCGAGCATTGCAACAATCAACGGCATCCCAAGCCGTTGGCGTAACGCAGTCATTCGATGCAGAAAACGAAGGGAACGTTCACGGCAAAATTCCGCCGTGTCCCAATTGGGAATAGACTCCGACCAACTCTGAAACCAATTGCTAATCGTTTCCGGTTGTGTCCAAATCATTGGTAATTCCGTATGTGAAGACATTTTTAACTATTAATAATTTATCTGAAATTCCAATAAAATATAATTTTCCGATAATTACTTGATTGAGGTTTATTTGTGTTAGGAAATTTTCTTCCCCATTTTTAACAGAAAAAAGCGAATTTCTGAAAACCAAGTTAACGGCAAGGTTTACCCCGCACTTTGTGCCTAAAATTCAACAACACGGGGCAAGCCCACGCCGTTAACGCTCGGTAAATTTGAGTTTTTAGAAGTTCCCAAAATTAAAAACCTACTGAATAATTACAAAAATTGATCAATAACAAAACATTAGAGTATAGCATTTTTTTTTAGTGTTCCCATGCTGGTTGTTAAAATAGTTAAAATTTTTCTGGTTAAAATTTTTCTGGTGATTTCGGCATGTTGTGGGCTAATTTTTTATGGGTCTCTCTAATCATTCCATTTTTATTTTCACCAAAGTAGTTAACAAGGGGGGCAACCCGTGTTTTATTGGTTCAGTCTAACAAGTCTAACAATGCGGGGCAAGCCCGCGCTGTTCACTTTCGGTGAATTGGGAATTATTAGAGATGCTCTTTCGTTAATAGTAGGGCTGCAATTACCAAATTGTAGAGCTACAATTACCGTAATATTTCAGCCGAATTTGCAAAAACATATTAAAAAACACTAAAAAAACTCAGTAGCAAGGAATCCCTCTCAAAACTAACCTTATTACCTCATTGGTTATTCATTTAATGATGTTGTCGTTCCTGAAATCTTGGCGGCTGATGTTGGTTTTCAAATTCATAGCCCCAAAAAGTTGAAAAATAATAATTCCACTGATAGATTACCCAAAAAATTATTATTTTTTTTCAAAAGTTTTTTTTCATGGGACTTTTTTTTTTCAGGTATTTCGGTAAATTATATCGCATTACATTTTGTTGGTAAAAACGGTTATTGGCGGGTTCATCACGATAACAACACCTTTTGGGGGTGTTATTATATTGCCTACGTAAAGTTTAGAACCAATAAAAAAATTGGTAATATATCAGTGGAATAATTGTTTAAGTTTAAAAAGGTCTTCGCCCTGAAAGGGCAGTATAATAGTTGAGAGTGGAAAGTTGAGAGTGGAGAGTGTCGCAAGCGGATTACTACCCCAACGGCAATAATTCCGCTTGCGAC
>JAITIZ010000491.1 GCA_031279215.1 Planctomycetaceae bacterium | reverse complement strand
CACCGCAAAAAAAAATATAAACTCAAATATTCGCGTTTTTAGAAGTTCCCTAAAGAAATAATTAGAATTAGTTCGAATACAGAGTTAATTCACGATGATCAACAAGGTGGTTTTGGTAGTTGGCATTCCAGTATTTGTAATTTTGTTCTTGGAGACGGTGCTGTTCGAAGTATCAGCAATGCGACTGCTAAAAAACCGTTGATGAGTTATTCCGTCGTTAATGACGGAACAAAAGAAGAACTTCCCTAGATAGTTTCTGTTAAATTTCCGAATTTGTTTTTTTGGCTGGACTGTTGCGAATTTTAATCTCTTTGAAATCAAGAGGTTACATCAAGTTTTAGAAATATTGAACGAAAAATGGATGGGATAATTTCATTACGAAATGTTGTACCATGCGGGCATCGAAATTTTAAGCATTTTGGAATAAGATACTGTTGCAATTCCACTGAAAGAAACATTTAATTGAACAGAAATTGTTTTGGAAGCGAGCATTTTATCACTTCCTAATGCATCAATAATCAGTTGAAGACTAATAGGATTCATCGAAAATACGCCTTTGGAATCAATTGTTGTAAAACTGTTAGCCGGTAAAGTAATACTTTGTGCCTCTTCCAATAATCCGGTTCCTTTGGCAACTTTGGTTGACGTTGAAACCAACAGCGAAAAACTGATTGTTGTATTGCTATCAAGTTTGCTGGTATTGGCAATTTTTCCGGTCAAACCAATCGTAAAATCGTAATTTGTTTTGTCAAGTGAAAAGAATGTTTTTGAAATACTCGTCGTTGGTAAGGCAGCAGTTTTGAATGTAGAGTGCCGCCCATCAACAGAAATATCCTTTTGCACTGTTGTACCGTCAGTGTAAGAAGTTTGAACACGGAAAAAATATTGGGTACCCGGTTTCAGGTTATCAATTTTTACGGCAACCGTTCCTTTGACCGCATCCAGAACCGATTCACCGGATGCAATAATACAAGTTGATGCATTATTCCAATTCGGGGTTGATGTTGTTTTTTCAACGTATTCGATGGTATAAGTTTTTACTGTTTTTCCGTCGATAAACGGAATAATCTTATCCCGATCTGTAATTGTTAAGACAGCGGAGGTTGTTTTTAAGTCTGATGCTTTTGCAGTAATTGCCGGAAATGCTGCGGTTGTAGCGGTAATTTTAAGAGTTGATTTTGTACTGGAAGTTCCCGAGTTACCGCAAGACGTGATCGTAATTTCATAACGGGTCTTAACATCCAATCCTTCCACCAAAACAGACCGAACATCATGATTAACCGTAATAGAATCACCAACTTGTACTTTGGTCGCTGCATTTCGTACAATAATTTCAAATTCTGTAATCTCCGACGTGTTTAAGGTGTTCGTGGCAACCGGAGAACTCCAATAAATTTCCAATGTTGTTGGAGTAGCTTTGTAAGCCGGTCTGGCGGATTTGGGCGGTGCCAGGTTGATAACTGTATCCGATAACGGTACAAAAACAGTTGCCGATTGGTTTGACTCAACATTGACAGATTGGGGCGACTCCGAAACAACCGTACCCTCTACATAAACAGATTCGGCAGGCTCAAAAGTCGGCTGAGGAACTCCCAACGCCGAAACACTTAGCAATTCCCGAAATTCAAGCGATTCAAAACGTAATGTCCGACTCGTTCTTTTGGACGGTTTTCGATGTAAAATAGAACGTAACATGGATTTTCAATAATCTGGCGGTGAAAAAAAATTTTTCGGCAATCGTTAAATTTTACCGAATCCTTTTACTTTTATCCCTTTGCAGTGTCCCAATTGCATGTCCCAATTTCTAAAAAACCAATTTTGTATCTTGTTTGGGATGTTGTGATTAGGTTATCGTTTGTGATTGACCATTACAATCACAAATCCCTGATCACATTGTTTAATCACAAGATTTGTCATAAACAAGGTTTCCTAAAACTTCTTTTTATTGGGATTTGACTTTGATTGTTGTTTTTATCGGCAAAATTGTGTTGAGTTCACTATAAAATCAACTGTCCGTGCCAAAAATAAAAAAAACGAACAACAAAACCCCTTTTCATCACCGCCAAATAAAATCTCAAAACGAAAGAACACATTGCCAAAGAAACATATACGCTTCAAGATCATTTTCTTCCCAGATTTTACGAACAATTTCTTCATCACCTTTGATTTCCGCCCAATCAGATCGGGCTTCTTCCCAAGTCACACAAACACCGGGTTGTTTGATAATTGGTTCTTTATTCATGGTCGTGTTGGTTGTCATTTCGGATAATTTTTGTATTATTTTGGTTGACATTTAGGTTCCTGTTCCTGCCGGACATTGGATGCCTGACAAAAAACAACTGTCTGAGTATAATTGAATAAAAAAAGAATATCAATATTATAGTAGGTTATTAGGTGTTAAATTATTTGTTGGGGTTGGTGGTTTTCCTTTGACAGCATTTACGGTATTACCGCACCCCAAAAGCCGCTCCAAAAAACAAATAATCTTTTGCCAAAGTGTTAATCGTTTGTCGGTAATAACCGATTGAAAGCCAATAATAATCAATTAATAATCAATTGGAAACCAATGTAACGTTTGTAATTCCGGTTATCGGGTTGGGACGGATTGGTTTTTAATTAAGGTTTCGCTGATGTTTAATTGGAGTTTAATTAGGGTTTATTGTATGGGTGGTTACACTTATTAGGAATATTTTGAACCGGATTTCGTGTCCATACCAAAAAATTCGTCTTGACATTTTACCTTGTTGGGGGATACAATAGACATGTTTGACACGATATATGGATTTGAAGTTTCGGGAGAGTACCGGAACTTGCCCCAAAATAGTCCTGGTATTTTCAGAAAGATGGAACCGGTTTTAGTAAATCAAAACCAATTGATAATCACAATCTGCCGAGCAGACCAAGATTAAATGGAGAGATGATGTTCCTTTACAAATCGAAAACATATTGGACGGCTTACACTCCGGCAAAACTTAATCTTTTTTTCGAAGTGTACGGAAGACGTAATGACGGATTTCATGAAATTACTTCTCTTGCTGTTCCTATTCGTCTTTTTGATACCTTAATATTTGAACCAACCCAAAATGAAGAAATTGAATTTTTTTGTCAAAACGGTTCTGCGGATATTCCCGATAATGAGGATAATCTTGTTATTCGGGCGATACGGTATCTTCAGAAACGTACTGGGGTAGTTCGGGGGGCTAAAATCAGGTTATTCAAGCGGATTCCGAGTCAGTCGGGTCTTGGCGGCGGTTCCAGTAACGCTGCTGCTGCGATTCAGACGGCACGACATGTTTGGAATTTGAAGATCCCTGATGAAGAACTGATAGCGATTGCTGCTGAAATCGGGAGTGATTGTCCTATTTTTTTTCATCACAATGCCAGTATTAGTTATGGGCGAGGCGAAATAATCCGATCTATTGGATTGGTTCCCAAACTGCATTTCGTAATCCTAAAACCTTGTGAGGGACTTTCAACCGCAACTGTTTATAACCAATGTATGTCATGCCATGATTTGCAATTTCAGTACCCTGAAAAATTGATTACCGAATTAAAACGAGGTGATCCCGTCCGAATAGGGCGTTGTTTTTTCAATCGTCTTGAAATGCCCGCTCAAGTCATTTGGCATTCGTTCCGTCAACTAAAAAAAGAACTGGAGAAATGTGATTGTCTTACAGTCCGTATGAGTGGAAGCGGAACTGCGTTTTATGGGCTTTGCCGAAATAATCGACATGCCCGATTCGTTGCCGGACAACTTCGTCAACGTTTTACTAAAAATAACCTTATTTTAGTAACAAGTAACTAATCAAAAAATCACCTGCCGCTTTTAAGGAGACTTGTCATGGAAATTACTGAAGTTCGTATTAAATTAATGGAAGATCCCAGTGAACGTCTTAGGGCATTCTGTTCCATTACGTTCGACAATTGTTTTGTCATACGCGATTTGAAAATCATCGATGGAACCAATGGTCCCTTTGTGGCAATGCCAAGCCGGAAACTAACCGCTCATTGCCCGCGATGTCGTTGTAAAAATCATCTCAAAGCCTCTTATTGCAACCAATGCGGTTACAAATTTGAGGAGATAACGGAATTACGGGATGAATCTGGACGGAATAAACTTTATGCGGATATTGCGCATCCGATCAATTCCGCATGCCGTGAAGCTATTCAGGAACGTATTGTTAAGGCATTCGAAGAGGAACTCGAAAAATCCAAATTACCCGGGTATATATCTTCTTACGACGACTACAATGATTCTGGTGAAGAAGGTGGAGGAAACGATTTTATTCCGGATGCGCCGCATTTTTCGCTCGTTTCACGGAACCCTCCTGTAACACGAAAGAAAAAAGCCGAATTTGGCGCAGGTATTTTTGAATAATGGAGAGTTAATGAGTGTCGCATGCGGATTTTAGCCGGAATGGTTGTAAATCGCTTGCGACACTTTCCACAATCAACTACTCTCTCGCACTAATACTGCTGTAATCGTAATCTATCAGTGGAATAATTTTTTTGGGTTCTATATCAGGGAACTTCTAAAAACATCAGGAACGCAGTCGTCTCGACTGCACATTGCCTATAAAAAGTGCAGGCGAGACGACTGCGTTCCTAAAAAAATGAGTTTTTAGAAGTTCCCTTATATCTATTCAGTAAAGGTAACTTCTAAAAACTAATATTAGGAGGAACGCAGGCGTCTCGCCTGCCCTGTTTTTTTACAAAAAACGCCTAAATATGCGGTCGAGACGACCGCGTTCCTTCGTTCCTTCTAACAATAAATTTTTACATTAGGTTTTTAGAAGTTCCCAATAGTGAATAGTTAATAGCGGTGCAAGCGGAATTTTTAACGTTTCGGTAAATAGTACGCTTGCGAA
>JAITIZ010000473.1 GCA_031279215.1 Planctomycetaceae bacterium | reverse complement strand
GGTTCCTGACACAATAAACCGCCTACTCGAACCGGTTTTATTTGTTTTCGTTGTAAATCTGTAGATGTTACAGGAAATTCAAGTATCCCTACGCTTTGCAATGAAAAAACAATTCCAAGCAACACCAATGATAGGACAAAAAACCGTTTTGTCCAAATCATTCGAAATGTAACTTGTTTATCTTGGATTGGACATTCTGACATATTTTATTTCGTGTCATCTATCAATGACCGAACATACAGTTGACATTGTTACTGTTTAATAATCTTTTCAACGATCAAATGGTTTATTTCCATGACCACCGGTGAATTGGTCACATATTTGAATCGCATTGTTGTGTAACATTATTAATCAATTTGATTTCCGGCGTTTTTTAAATTGTAAGTAAAGAGCGGTAACGATTAACAAAATACCGGCAATAATAAAAACAATATTGAGGTGTCGTTTCGGCGGTTCAGGTAATTTCACTTGAGACGGATCAAGACCGTAAAGCGGTTCAATCGTTGATTCTATCGGTTCACCGTTCGCATCCGTCTTGTAAGAAATGCCATTGATCATATCGGCAACGCTTGTTCTTTCAGGAAATTTTATCGCTAAATCTGTTTTAGTTACGTTTCCATGCTCTATTTTTGTAACATTCATCTTAAATAATGCTATAATATCAGGGTGTGTTTTTAGCCGATAATGTGTTGTCATTTTGAGCGGCATCCATACATCATCTATGAGTTGGCTATCGTCCACCACAAACCCTCCTTCAACCCAATTGTCCATATTACGAGATGTTGCCTCCCAACGATATTCTTCTTTCAGAGGCATAAAATCCTTTTCTGGATCAAGAATTAACAATCTTTTTCCTTCATAGCGGTCAGCGATATATCTTGGCGGATAAACAGAAGTTAATCGTACCATTTTATCTCTACTATCCAATTCTATTTCCCATGTGTCCTGGTACTTTAATATACAAGGAAAAATATAAAAATCTTCTGGTTGAATATTACCCTCTAGCCATGCAGTATAAAAGTTCTCTAAAATAATCGGATCATGTGCTGTATCAATCCGCCCTTGAAGTATTTCACCTGTTTCATTTTTGATGCTAATATAATTTTTTGTTATACCCTCTTTGCTGTCAAAAAAAATTGTTACTATTTGTTGGCTGGAATTGTTGCCATGAGGTAGGATATCGACTTGCATAAGATAACTTCTGTCTAGTATCCAGTGAGAATATGTCCGCCGAAACGTAACAAATTCTTCGGAATTGGGAACATTATAATTTTTATAACCTATTGTCAATTCAGTACGATAAAACAAATTGTGAGCATGTTTCATTCTTTTCTCAAAAGCGCGAACTAGTTGATCTTTTTGTTTCTCGAATGACAATTGTGAAAACTCATCATATCTTTGTGTTTTGGGAACAGACTCATTGGCAACAACGGTCATTTGAGAATCTGTTTTAAAATCCATAACAGTAAAACATAATAAATACAAAATAAAAAGACGCATAAAATTTCCCTTTGGGTATAGTGTATAAATTCAGCAGTAATTGAAAAAAAAAAAAGTATAAAACATGAATCGAAAACCAACAATATTCAAGCTTTAAGGGTAGTTTATATCTCAAATTACTAAAGGGAACTTCTAAAAACCTAAATTTTTACTCAAAAAAATATTCGTAAGTCCTTATTTTTAAGGACAAGATTTCTAGGAAACATGGTTTTTAGAAGTTCTCTAAAATGGAATCGCCGGTAAAATCGAATCAGTGAATTTTAACAAGCGATTTCATTTTTAGTATATTTCAAGTTACAACAAACCACGTTATAGAACATCTTTTGTTGGTAGGTACTTGAAAAAGACTTATTCACACGCATACAAAGAACCAGGACACGATTGATTAGGAACAACATACTGGTTACAATACCAATTACCATTAGGTGCTTGTACACAAAATCCGCTGTAGTACGTTGTACCACATGGAATTGGTCCCAATGGTGTACAATCATTCCCCTCCGAGCTTACGCACACTTTAACTAGTAGAGCAGAAGTACCACTGCATGACGTACAGCCAGAAGGCATTTGTCCGTTATTCTCCTGACACGCAGCAGTGCCAACGGTACTACAACCAGTACCAGGTAAACTACGGCATATTTGGTTATTTACAGCAATGGTAACCCCAAAAAAACCGAGAGTTCCGAGTAAAAAGGTTGCAACAATAATAAACTGTAAAACTTTCATAAATTTTCCTTTCATTTTCCGAAGCGATTCCATAATCTTTTTTGAATAAATTCTGTCATTGATTACACAGAATAAAATTAGCAAAAAATATTAGTAACACTTCTCGTTTAAATTTTCTAAACAAAAAATTCACATTCCAATTAAGGCAAATGTTGATTCTCTTTTTCACCTACCACATAGGCAATGACCGGAATTTTTAACTTTGGAAAAACCTTATGTGAAGTATAAATAGTTACAGCAGTTTCCAATTGACCAAGAGGTGTTTGTTCAACTATCAACCGAACACTAATAGTTACTTTAGGTTCTAAGTAATCAACTATTTCACACACAATTTCCTTCGGTTGTCCCTCAACTTTTTCGAACTGAATCTGAGATAGGTCATAACGAAATATTTGTATTCTTCGTTCTTTTGTTTCGCCTAATCTAATTTCACCAAAATCTATTTTTGCCGGGATACAATACATACTACTGTTAGCCGCAATTTCGCCTCTTACATCAAGCGGTACAACGCCCTTATCTGTTTGCACTGCCAGATTTTTATGAAACAATTGCGGAGTGGTTGGAAGTTGAACATTTACTTTAATTTTCGTACTTTTACCCGGAGTCAATTCTTTATCAAAATCTTCCGCAACCATGCAACCACAAGTCGAATGTATTTTTTGAATCGTTATCGTTTCTTTTGACTCATTGACCAATATAAATTCATG
>JAITIZ010000436.1 GCA_031279215.1 Planctomycetaceae bacterium | reverse complement strand
CGCCCAATGGTTTCGTACAGCAGCAGAACAAGGAAATGCTGACGCTCAATATTGTTACGGTTGGTGTCTTGCCAACGGAAACGGTACTTCCCATGATAAACAGGCAGCGGTCAAATTGTTTCAGCAAGCGGCAGAACAAGGTGATGTTGTTGCCATCGTTGAAATTGGTGATTGTTATTCAACCGGAGGTTTCGGTATTCTCCAAAATTGCGAGGAAGCCGTCAAATGGTACCGAGAGGCAGCGAACAAAGGAAACACTGAAGCAGAATACAAACTTGCTGTTTGTTACTTAAACGGTAACGGTATTTCCAAAGATAAAGAAAAAGCAATCAAATTGTTTCGGAAAGCAGCAGAACAGAAAAATGAAGATGCGGTCAATGTATTACGTGAATTGGATGTCAAATAACATTGAATGTAACTGTCTATTTTGATAGACAAACACAAGGTAGGCGGCGTTTCGCCGAAATACCATAATGTGTTGGTGTGTGTATTTTTAATGAACTGTTAATGTTGTTTTTTGTTATTTCAATTTAGGCGGAAATGAGGTTTTCGATCCTCCTGTTTAAAAAATAAATCATTACAAAAATTTTACTGAATCATGATAATTTTTCATATTGGTATTATTATCCTTTGGTATTTGTTTCTCAGTTTGATGATAGGAGGTTATACGGCACTCCTTGTTTATCGTTTGCCGCGCGGTGAAAATATTTTTACACCGTCACATTGTCCGCACTGCAACAGAAAACTCAAATTATGGGAACTATTTCCGTTACTCGGTCGAATTTTAGTTGATGGAAAATGCCGGACTTGTCATACAGAAATCGATATTCAATATACTCGTATCGAATCCCGAAGTGTTGGGTTTATGTTTTTTTCTATCTTGTTTGTTTTGTTAGGATTTTTGATAACCAATATACCGATCAGTAATAGACACATATTATTGGTAACACTATTTATTTTACTTTATTTTCAATTCACTCAACTTATGATGATTGTAGGTGAGGTTGTATTTCATCAACAATTATTGACAATGTTATTATCTCTTTTTATCGGCGTTTTTTTTTATTTCATTATTTTTATAACAGTACCGATTTTAATTGGTAATATGATGCGGATAGCCGGTATCAATATAAGTCAACATATTGTTTTGTTCATTATTTTGACATCGGCAATTGATTCGATTATTTGGATATTCTATTTCGGCTTACTCCTCCGGCTTCTTTGCCGTAACCAATGTGGAAACGGCAATGTAACTTAAATTTTTTATGAAAGGTTTACTTATGAAAAACTACTTTTACACTTTTTTGAAACGATTTCACAACGATGAAACCGGTGCCAATGCCCTCGAAACCGTTATCCTCATTGCGATTGCGGCAACAGTTGTTGCTGTCTTTATAATGTGGGGAGATGATATAGTAGATTGGGGAAAAGGGTTACTTGACGAGGTTATAAGCGGAGAAGGAATTACTGGCGGTGGTGAGTAAGAAGAGTTAATGAAATACATATTGACGTTATTATTACTTTCGATTTTTGGGATTTTATACTTTTATTTGTGTAAAATTGCCGGACAGGAACCGTCTGCGGACACTATCATCGTCAGTATTGTTTTCGTAACGCTTTTTATCGCTGCCGTTTGTGATTACAAAATGCGGAAGATTCCAAACTGGTTGACGTATTCCGCATTTTGTATTGTGATTTTGTTTCAGTTAATACTGAACAGACAGAATATGACCAATTCGTTTTTGGGAATGATAATCTGTTTCGGTATTGTTTTAATTCCGTACCTGTTACGGCAAGGCGGAGCAGGCGATGTGAAACTGGCAGCGGTGATTGGAGCCGGTATGGGCTTCCAAAACGGAATTGCTGTCATTGCTGTCAGTTACATTATCGCCGCAACGCTCGGCTTGATCGGAATTATTTGGGACAAAGGATCCCTATTTTTGATACGATTAATCTGTCACCGGATTGGTCATTGGTTTTTGCCGTCTTGGATTGCTCCTCCAAGTGAAACCGAACAACAACACCTCAAAGAACAAATTCCGCTTGCTCCTTGTTTTTTTATCGCACTAATATTTGTCTTTTTCAACGGTCTTGATTTTTTATTTCAAAAATGAGAAAACAATTTTGTATTAAAAACCGGAAACAATTTCAAAACGGAACCGTTGCGCTGGAAGTGGTTATGATCACGGCGGTTGCAGTTCCGGTAACATTTTTTTTATTGGTGTATTTTATCAAGGCATTTACAGCCCTTTACGGACTTCTTGCCGCACTTACAGGTTGGCCGATTTTATGAAACAATTTTGTTGTGAACTATTTTATTCAATGGAAACTCTTGCAGCAGCATGGGTTATTTCAGGAGTGTTTGTGTTTTTCCTAACGATTTATGCGTTACGTTTTATTCAATGGCGGCCGTTATTGAAACTTCACCGCGAAGAAAACGGTGCAGCGTATGCGTTGGACTTTGTGATGATTTTTCCGATTTATGTGATACTCGTTGCGGTATTTCTTGAAACAACATTGATGTTTCAGGCGAAAATCGGTACGATGTTTGCCGCTTACACCGCCGCACGTTCCGCATCGGTTCATACAACCGTCGCCTTGCCCGAAGACCGTAACGGTTTCATTACCGATGAAGCCTTCCTTTACGCTAAACGTTCCGCCGTTTATGCCATGACGCCGTTTGCCTGCGGAATGAAAGAAACGCCTTCAACTTCACAAAACTGTACCAATTTCTGGAACGCTTATGACGATTATCTCGAAGGAAAAAACAAACCGGCTATCAGTACCGCATATCGTGTCAAAAAATACGGCTACGCCGAAATCGCAACAAATGTCTCTCTCGAATTGGGAGAAGGTGATGATTCCCAACCTTGGACACGGGATATTATCGCAACAATAGAATATGAAGCCCCGTTTTTTCTGCCTTATATCGGTAAACTGCTCGGCGGGAAACAAGGACAATTTTCCGATGTCGTTTCAATAATCGTTTCAACCGCAGCCATTCAGAATGAGTGTCCGCAAAACGAAACAGGTTCCTTGGGAATCCAATATCCGTAAAAATATAAACAACGAAAATTCCGCTGATCTATTACAAAATAAAATAAGGAATAGAATAATGAACAAAAATACAAACAATTTTTGGAATAACGAACAAGGCGGAGTTGCTTTGGCGTCGGTGTTGGTTATTTATGGTTTTGCCGTTTTAATTGCTTTCGTTTTCAACACGGGACATGATATTATACGGAAAAATGAGGCTCAAAATGCCGCCGATGCCATGGCGTATTCTTCCGGTGTGGTGTTGGCGCGAAGTCTCAATACTGTTTCCGCATTAAATCACTGCGTCGGAGAACTCACCGCCATTTGTGTTGTCCTCGACGCTATCGCCGGACAAGAAAACGATACAGATTACATCACAGATATCAAGAAAACAATTAATTCGCCCTTTGGCGTACCAATTGATTTGCCTGCATCCAAAACAAAAGCCTATTCAAAAATTGAAGCCTCATACAATGATATTATCGCTATAAAAAATGTAGCAGCACCATTTCCCGGAATAGAACAGATAGACAAAGAAATTGTTGACATGGTTAGGAAGTTAATGGCAATGCCCGACCCTAGAAATACCTTTGCCGCTATTTACGATGCAGATATGATGCTCAAGTACTACACCGCTCAATGTATGAGGATAAAAAACTTGCTTCACCTTGTAGGAAAAATCGTTCAGTGGGTTCCTATAGTTGGTCAAGCAATCAATGGCGGAATAACACTGATAAGTCTTTCTGTTACAGGAATATTGTGTTATGACATTGCAACGGAGCATGCGGTACTTATTGCTCTGGATAAGGCAGCGATACATATCCCGGAAATGACAACATCAATAAAAAAAACAGTAATACCGCTTATATGTGATTATATGGCTCAATATACAGAACCGGAAAATAATCCTGTCGCCGTTCATTTAGAAAATGTATTAAATACGTTACAACAAGATTACCGTTTAAGGGAATTTGCAATTTCGCCATCCGTATCGGCATTGAAACTTCCATTGGAAAAAGAATCCATTGAGAATAAAAATGGTTACAAAAAATCATTGAAATCGCCGGAGTCGCCTTGGACAGGAAACGATGAAAAAGCATCAACTGCACTGGAAGTAATTAGTGGTATCATGAAGACATTTGATCGAGTAGTAAGTGGAATAAGACCCCTTGTAACCGTCGCCTCCGCACTAACCGAGGCTTTTGGCGGTGATTCACCTTTTTCGGAATTCACTGATGCTCTGAAATCTTTAAAATCAATGGACAAGTTTGACAAAAAAGGTGTTCCTGATTCGCCAAGCCGAAAAAATCTTAACGAAAATAAATTTGATGTTGACTATGAACAACGAACACAACTAGTTCGGG
The DNA here is from genome assembly GCA_031279215.1 of Planctomycetaceae bacterium. Taxonomy (GTDB): domain Bacteria; phylum Planctomycetota; class Planctomycetia; order Pirellulales; family Thermoguttaceae; genus WRKP01. The sequence goes on along the minus strand of JAITIZ010000436.1, from coordinate 6,596 downwards.
CAACGAATCCGTATGTAGATCATTTACGTTCAGGAATACGTACCTGGTGTAAGAAACCATTGAGCGTTTCTATGAATAATTCCAATTTATCAACTTTTTTTACACATTGGACTTACCGTTACACTCTCGTCGAATCTTACAATTTACATCACGGAAAGAACGGAAAAAGTACAAAAAATAAAGAAAATAAACTTCTTGTTCTCAAAAATTCCGTTCCCGAAAAGAAAGGTTATGAACCATGGACAACAGACGCCAGTGAAGCGGATCAACTCTTTACCATCATCGCCGCAGTACAAATTAAGCAACGTTTAACCGGAATAGCCGACCACCTCTTTAAACAACCTAATAAAAATGACGATACGGTAATTGCTCAGGTCATTGTTTATCCTGCCGGAGGACGTGATATGGACGACAACAAAAATGAACAACCCAATACCAATGAAGAACAACCGAATACAGGATGGGATACGTTACAATGGACAATGTCGCCCAATATCATCGCTCCCGAATGGTGGGCTCAAGCATCGCCGCGCGGAAATCGAATTGATTTGTTGAAACTCTTTACCGGAATTAAAATTGACTCAGAAAGTAAAGCAGCAGTCAAATTAAACTGGCAAGCCAAATTGACTCCTATTACAGCAACAAAATTAGAATTATTGTCCAATGAAGAAGAAACTCAAAATTCAGAACCCATTAAAGAAACAACAGAGTTTCTCCTGAAAAATAATAACTATAACATTTTAAACCATTAAAAAATTATGTTCCATAGTCATTCGCTCAAAAAATATCGCGGCACCGCTTCATTGGAAATGGTGATGATTGTTGTCATCCTGTTGCCGTTGTTTGTCCTCGTCCTCTTTCTTCAGACAGCAATGATGCAAAAATTTAACCAGTCGGTAAATACAAAAAATGAAGCATGGAAAAAACGGTATATTGCCGAAACAGCCTCCCAAGAATCAGCGTCTTCAGATCAAGAATCAGCGTCTATCAAAATAAACCAAACACAAACCGAACCGTTTAATTGGAAGAACGAAAAACAAGGAATGATTACCGCCCAATCTTCCGAAGAAATTCAGACCGGATTTTTGTACGATAGATGGAATAAAAAAACATCTTCCCAACATACTCTCATTTCAGGAACTTGGGATTATCACGAGGTGAAAATGGATTCGTTTCCCAATATCAAAAATATTGCTCCAAAAATTGCTATTGATGCGGTATTTTCTAACCTAATGAATAAATTATCAAACCTAATGAATCAATTTTCGAACCTTTTTCAGAACACATTTAATAACATGTTCGCTGATATGTTAAATCCTCTTCAAAAGAAAGCTCAAGAATTTAAAACAAAACTAGAGTCCATGAAAAATGATCCGTTTGGAGTAGGAAACAAAGCCGAAGTGAAAAGAAAAGAAGTAGAAGCCATTTTAAAAAATGCTGAAAACGCAATAAATAACCTGACAAATCAGTTACAAGAATTAGGGTTTTCCAGCGATCTAATTCAACAGTTTCAAAAACAATTTAATATAAAAGATCGTATTGAGGTACTTAAGTTGGATACGAATTTTTCGTCAATGCTCGAACCGTTTTCTAATCTTTTTTCAAATGATTCCTCCACGTCGGCAAAACTAAAAAACGCAGCAATCTCTAACAAAAATTTTGATGTATTTCCAGAATATTCTTCAATAAAAAAGAAGATAAAAAATATGTCCGACAAAGAAGCAGAACAATTCCTAAATAATCCGAAAATTAAAGCAGCAATAGAAAAACATGCTCCAGCACTTGCAGCAATATCCGCAACGCAATCTATATTTGATCCTCAAAAAACATCAATAATAGAAAACGTAACTAATATAAATCCCGGTCAAAGCGATTCAGAGGAACTGAATAATACTCGTCTATTTCTCGCTGAATTTGTTTTGCCGAAAGTTTGGGAATTGGGCGTACAGAAAGATATAAAAATTCGTGCCGAAAATTATATTAAAGAAGAAGACAAATTGAGGAATGAACCGCCCATAGACGGCAGTGATATTCCAATCGTCTATTAGATTGAAACAAAAAATTAGATTACAAGAACAAATAAACACAATGTCCCTCGAAAAAAATTTTAAAACCAAACGTTTTTTCCGCTGTTTCCGCTATGGCAGCCGGAGTTTGCTTGTAGTTTGTCTTTTGTGGACATCATTTTTTGTAGCAAATACGTTTCGCCGAATTTCAGAGGATTGGACAACCATTGCTCATTCGTCTGAACGTAACAGAAAAATAATTGAAACGACATTAGAATCCGAACCCGCCATACCGCCGTTGATTACCGCATTGTGCGATGAATCGGGAGAATGGATTTTTGAACATGCTCAATGGAATTATCACCAGAAAATAATTTCCGAAATAGAACTAAAAAAAGAATGGGAACAACAACCCAAAAATATTCCTCATATCACCGATTCACTCACTCCCGAAGAAGATTCCTTCATAAAATTAGTCAATATGTTAAATATACCCGTTCCTTTTCTCAATACGTTAAACCGTACAGAAAAAGACAATTTCCGTTTTTACAATCTGTCCGGAAATGGAACCTGTTTTCGTTTAACAACATGCGTGTTGCAGGAAACGGAACGCGTTGCCGAAGGGAAATTAGCATTACAAATTGATGAAACAAAATGGCTCTGCGTGTACTTTTCCCCAATACCTTCCAAACAACATCAGCAGATAACCAATAACTTCCCGCCTTGTCCAGAATCTGGACAAGTTGTTTGTCTCAAAACCGACGGTTACGGAAATATTCGTATTGCTGTTTTTGATACAGATATTGACGGTGAACAATTGAATACCTATTGGAAAAATCACGGCTGGACGTTATCTGCAGCCGATAATATTTCCGAAACATTTTTCAATGTTCATTGCCGGAAACAACACCAAACAATTTACGTAACAGGAAAAAAAGAAAACGGACGTATTGTTTCGTTGATACTTCTTTCGCCTGAAACACATTCCCCTCAATCGTTATCAACTTTTATCAACTTAAAACCATTAACACCTTTACGGAGTTCACAATGAAAAATTCACTCACCTTTTTGGCTATTGCTTTTATTCTTGCCGGAGTGGCTTCCGCCTTGAATTTTTTCTGGTACAAAAATAATGTACCGGAAACAACCGCCTTTGCCGTGTTTAGCAAGAAAATTAATAAAGGCGAAACAATTAAAGCGGATGCGTTGCGCCCCTTAAATGTTCTTTCGTCCAATAAAACACTGGTTACCGATCTTAACCAACACTATTTACTTTTTTCCGACCGAAATGTGATTATTGACTCGGAATCGTTACGAAATTACCGGCAAGGCGAATTAGTCCGGCGGCGTGATATTGGAATGACCGAACCCATAAGCGATTATTCGATCTTGGGTCCTTTTCGGCTGCTCTCCGTTGGAAACCGTATTGTTACCGGTATGGAAGATCAATCTGAAGATTTACAGAACAGCGGTGATAATGCCGTTACAATTGCGATAAGACCGGATGAAAATGACGGTGCTAAAAAACTAAATGACAATACAGCTCGACTGATGCAAATCATTGAAAATCAAAAGTTACGTAAATCACCGTCGCCCGAACTCCGTATCGTCGGTGTGGTCGCTTACCCGACAAATAAAAGCGAAAAGAAAAAGGAAGGTGAAAAACCAACGTTTCAACTCAACGACGGCGAAATGGCGTTATTCGTTCCTCTTCCCGGTGTTAAAACAATTCCCGAAATTTTATTGACCGGAAAAGAACCCTTGATTGGATTTCTCATTCCAACCCTGGCGGTTCCGCCTCAAGCATCCGCTCAATATTCTCCTCAAGAACAATAAAATTCAAGAATAAGAATAATCGTTATATGCAAATCCGATACAGTCATATTACAGACCGCACACAATCTGTTACAGAAATTTTGGGCAATATTATCAGAATCGGACGTAATCCCAAAAATGATCTTATTCTCGACAATCCATTTGTTGCGGAATTTGCCGCAATTGTCAGGAGAGAGACCAATGGTTGGAAGGTTCAGGCTCTTGGATTGAACGGTCTGAGTATCGGCGAGGTTCAGGTAATCGGTGAACGCACGTATTTGTTGGAACCCAATGATGTCATCCGTATTTTTCCTTTCGATATTTATCTTGATATTCCAAAGGAAACCGAAATATCACAAAAAGAAATTCTGTTTCAAAAAAATCAGAAAATGTCGGAATTTCTTGGTAAAGTTCATTCATTACTCCTTGACGAATTGAATAAATCCGGTTATTCCAATCTTGTCGGCGAAACCGCCGGTCATAGCGAAACAAATATTAAATTCTATTCCAAAGTAGAACAATATATCGAAGATATTGCCAATAATATTTGTAATCTTCAGGATGATTCCAACATAGAATTAAGTAATCATCTTGCCGGTCATGGACTTCACGAGGTTCTTGTTGCGCAACTTTCCGATGATAAAAAAGAACGTTGGGAAGAACATCCCTGGGAAACACAAATCAAACGGCACCGTACCTTTGAAGATGAATTACTTGCCTGTATCCGTCATTTTTTCGTTCAAATGAAATTAGACGAATGCCGTAATAATGAAGATAAACAGGAAAAAGCCGATTTATTGTTCTGGGATGTATGGGATAAATTTGTACAAAAAATGTCCAAACGGCGCAGTTTTTTTAATTATATTGCGCTTTGTCATTTGAAACGCAGTTTAATGAATATCCTTTTTGGTTATGGACCTCTTGAAGACCTCTTGCGGCTTCCCTCTGTAACTGAAATCATGGTAATCAATTCTGATAAAATTTTTGTTGAAAAAAAAGGACGTATCGAAAATTCGGGACATCGTTTTATTTCCGACGAAGTAACAGTTAATATTATTCATCGTATTGTGGCGAGTGTTCACCGCCATATTGATAAATCAACACCGCTTGCCGATGCCCGATTGAAAGATGGAAGCCGTGTCAATGCAATTATTGATCCATTGGCATTGAGTGGTCCTTGCTTGACCATTCGGAAATTTTCACGCCAACGGCTTCTTGTCGAGGATTTAGTACAAAAAGGATCACTTTCCCGTGCCGCAGCCGAATTTTTGCGTGCATCGGTTTTGTGCCGGAAAAATATTATTATTTCCGGTGGTACCGGTTCCGGCAAAACAACGCTTTTGAATTGTTTGAGTGATTTTATTCCGTCCAACGAGCGGATTATTACTATTGAAGATACTGCGGAATTACAATTAAATAAAGAACATGTTGTTCGTCTTGAAACCAAAGATGCAAATACAGAAGGTACTGGGGCTTATACAATACGTGATTTAGTAAAAAATGCTCTTCGTATGCGGCCTGATCGGATTGTTGTTGGAGAGTGCCGTGGTGCGGAGGCGTTGGATATGCTTCAGGCAATGAATACCGGACACGACGGATCACTGACAACAATTCACGCCAATACAGCGGAAGATGTTATTCTCCGTCTTGAAGTCTTAGTTCAAATGGCAGCGGATATTCCTGTTGCATCAATTCATCGGCAAATTGTGTCGGCCGTCGATTTAATTGTACAAATAAAACGAATGAAAAACGGAAGACGTTGTGTTTCACAAATTTCGGAACTGATCGGTTATGATCCCCATTCCAAAACAGTTGAAATACGCGATTTATATTTAATCGTTGATGAAACGAACGATAATGCTGTTCTCGTCCCAACCGGAAATTTACCAAGTTATATGGGAATTTTAGTGGAACGCAATTACCTTCAACTCAATGCCTTTTATCTCTAAAAAAGAATCTTCAAAATAATTTTGTAATATATTTCCGGCAGTCATTATTTTAATATTGCAACACTTTTTAGTTAAACTCTATTTCGTACAATCATCAATTTAATTTTTCAAGTTACTACCCCATGTCAAGATTTCATTGTCATTTGTAACGGTCTATTTAATCCGAAGTTCCGGATAAAATCGTCTTATTTTTTGTTTTAAGTTTATATTTATTCAGGAGATACGTCAAATTTTGACTTGAAAAATAGAGCCATGTAAAAATATTTTTACCCTATTGACCAATATTGATGATGTATCATAATATATTTGTTCATGTTACTAAAATTTCTAATCATGATTCTACTCCGACCTACCTTCTTCGCGAAATTTATCGTGAAGGCGGCAAGGTGAAACACTGTACGCTTGATAATAACATCTCGCTCGGTTCTGAAAAAATCGCCCGAATTTCACAAATTCTCAGGGGCGTTGCCCTCGTTCCCGCCCATTCCGCCATTCAAATTCTGCATTCCCGTCCGGTCAAGTGCAAGTGAAATTAGCGCGCGTACGCGTGTTTGATTTGTCATCGGGTGCGCTAAAATGGCTTGCACTTATAGTGACGATAAATTAAGTTTTTTTATTGTAATTTTTAATATTATTTATTTTAATGAAAAAAATTTTGACTTTATTAGCGGTTGCTCATTTGGTTCTCGTCTTCTTAATCTGTAGAACTTGATGCGTTGTTTTTTTACGAAGATTTCGACGCGAACCAATCTATTTGTCCACAAGTGATCCGCCTCCCAACGGTTTCCCAACACGTTTGCGTGACCATTGTTGTCGGTTCGTTTGA
>JAITIZ010000400.1 GCA_031279215.1 Planctomycetaceae bacterium | reverse complement strand
AATCCTGATGCTACTGACGTAACATTTCCGCACAATACAAATATTTCAACATGGAAACAATACCAAATATCATATTCAAAATTATTCGAATTTTCAGAAAAACAAAATGTAATATTGATTGTCTCCGATGCGTTTGCGAATTATTTGTTTCTCAACCAACTGGAAGAACACCCAGAGTTCAAGGAGCAATTCAAGGATTTTACATTCTTTACAAACATGATGACGTATGGTCATACTTCTTACAGTATTCCCCAAATGCTAACGGGATGTGATGTTGATAAAATCCCGCCTATAACCGATTCATTAAAATATGATAGATTTTTACACGAAACATTTAACCAGCCGCAATCTCTTCTTAAATCACTTGCAACTGATGGTTATCGTATTGATGCTACGTTTCATACTCCAGGTGTACTATACTGTAATTCCGATTGGATATCGAATTTAAAACCGATTCCGCATGATAAGAAATCATTATTGGATAAAATAAATGATTCTGGTTTTTTAGATGTGTGTTATTTCACTTCTTTGAGAGTATTACCGATATTTTTGAAACCGCTGATAACTAGTTATATTGATAGAGAATCCCAAAAAACTCATGAACAATCTGAACATTATGAAAAGTTACCATTGTTAAGATTTGATTATTCATTTGCAAATGATTTACGTGAATATCCCGTTCACATTAGTAACGAAAATAAAACATTCAAATTTTATTTTTTGCGCGGACTGCACTTTCCTGGTGAATTTAATGAGAAATTCAATTTTGAAAAAATTCCGCCAACGCAGGAAGAACGGCGAGCATACGCACAATTATTGTTATTTCAGGAAATCATAAGACAACTTAAAGAAAAAGGTTGTTATGATAATTCATTGATTATTTATACTGCCGATCATGGTTTATGGTGCGGAAAGGATGCTGTATCAGTAATTGATCCTGTACATTCTGTAAGACCATTACTTTTAATTAAAAAAATTAATGAGACCCATAAAGAAATGGTTGTTGATCAGACTTATTGTAGCACACAAGATATAACGCCGACTATTTTATCAGAGTTATCACTGCCGTTTACAGCAACAAATAATTCTTGTTCTGTGTTTAATATGACTGAAGAAATGCAAATTTACAGAAAAGCAATTTTTAACGACGTTACAAAATGGGGATATGTTCACCCACAACCCAGCAAGACTGCTACAGGAATTTTACTGAACAATGTTAAGTTGACACAAGTTTCTGACAAAATTAAAAGTGATTATAAAAAGACAGCACTATCACGATCCAGAATAAAACCATCGGGAGATAATTTTCAAATTTCGATTGGAAACGAAATTAAATCATGGCGGGATTCACCGCCGAAGTCGGTTCAGATTGTTTTACAATCAAGTTCGAGCGGTGATAACAACAACTATACAGGAAATGCAGTGATAATAAATAAACCTAAATTTGTGGCATGCTGGACTTGTACCGCAGAAATTGATGTATCGACATTGAAAACTGGAGAATATGATATCAGCTATATTCTTTCCTACAGAGGCAATAGTTACAGGTATTATAGCGCAGGTCAGAAAGTTACGATTGACAATAATAAAGTAGTCAACATTTATAATCCGATCCAAAAATAACGTGTATTATTTACTACAAGCCAACAACAATTGATACAGAAAAGGTTGCATTGATTGTGTTGATCATTCGTTTTATTTTAACAAAATTAAAACTAAAGATAAAAAACTATGATGAAAAATTTTATGTTTGCGGCATCAATATTTGTAATTGTGATATCTGGTACGGTTCAGGCACAAGCTGGAGAATTTTTTGCGTATATTGATCCGTTTACAGGCAGTGTTGTAATTCAAGTTTTGGCGATGGCATTTTTATCGATTCTTGTTTTTTTCAAGAATCTCAAGGCAAGTGTTCTTGGATTTTTCGGATATGGAAAAACGGCAAATTCCGAACAGGCAGAAGATGAATCGGAAACAATCAAGTTGGAATCAAATGTTCAAAATGATTCTAATAAAGATCATAATCAAGCAGCGTAAATTGAATATCAAGTAAGGTATATTGCGGTTGGAATATTTTTAAACTACTCGTACATGAATTTTCGGTTTTTCGTTTTAAATATTTATTCATTAAAATCGCTCTGAAAGGGTGTCAGCAATAAAATTATAATTTTGGGTTTGTGTCTTTTCAGGACTTGATTTCAAAGACGAAAATCATACGTAGTACAATTGTCATACGCTTGTTGATTGTAACGTTTATTGACAATATTGTAATATATCAGTGGAATAATTGTTTTTCAAATTTTTGTAATTTTTAAACACGAATACACGAAAAAGAGCTAACTATCAAGAAGTCCCGCTAGGGACTATTCACCAAAAAACTTTATTAACCGTATGCTTTAGCTTACTGAAGGAGCTTTAAAATTCGTAAACAACCAAAAAAACGAAAACAATTATTACACTGATATATTACATTTTTTCGTATATTTTGTTTTTTCGTATATTTCGTATTTCAAAAAAATAATCCTGTAAATCATGTTAATCTTGTCAAAAAAAATTCCAAACAAACAAGGACATTAAATTGAGTTTATCGCTGTTTTTGAATTGTGTACAACAATCATTATTGTTTAGGTAATTTAATTAGTGAATTTTAATATTAAAAATAAAAATGAAACTATTAAAAAAACTATTAAAAAAACTAGTTTGGATATTTTTACCAAAATCAGTGAGGAAGTTGTATTATGAAACAATGGTGTTTTGGTCGCAAAGAAAATTAGCTGTAGTTTTACCGGAGGGTTGTGAATATCCTGTTTTTTTGCGAAGAGGAGAAACGGATTTTAATCTTTACCATGAAATTTTCGTGCATGATTTGTGTTATGAGATTACGTTACCATTTCGACCTAAATTCATGATAGATTGCGGAGGTAATATTGGTTTAGCTGCTATTTATTTTAAACTTCAATATCCTGAAATAAAAATTGTTACGATTGAACCTGAAACATCTAATTTTGAATTATTAGAAAGAAATATAGCACCATATCAGAGTGATATTATTGCATTAAACATGGGAGTTTGGAATAAGACTACAAAACTTATTGTGAAAAATTTTATTGGTACTGCGTGGGCTTTTGTTACGGAAGAAGTTACTTCTGATAATGTTACTAATATAGAAAATAGTGTTGATGCAATTGGCATCAATGATATTTTGTCAAAATATGCTAATGAGAGCGGGGGAATAATAGATTTGCTAAAAGTAGATATTGAGGGGTCTGAAAATCAATTATTTAGGACGAATTATGAATGGTTATCAAAAACCAGGGCGATTGTTATTGAATTTCACAATCGTTTTCGTCCAGATTGTTCAGAGGTGTTTCATAAAGCAGTTTCAAAGTATCATTTCAAAGAAATCAGTTTTCATGGAAATAGAAACAGGGGCGGTGTTGGTTTTTATATTAATGAAGATATTGTTGAAACAAAATAACAAACAAGGACGTTAAATTGAGTTTATCGACATTAGCCGACAGATATTGTCCCAATATATGCCGCCCGTTTTTGAATTGTGTACAAAATTCACCGATTGGAAAACGGCTTGTAAGCGGAACGTTTTGGTCGGTATTGGGTAATGGGATTGGGCGATGCTTGACATTTATTGCGATGATTTTTGTTGCGAGAATTTTGGGTAAAGAGGCATTTGGTGAATTTGGATTAGTGCGTGCGACTGCATCGATGTTTGTTACTTTTTCGAGTTTTGGAATGGGATTAACGGCAACAAAATATATTTCTGAATTATTACATTCGGACAAAGAACGAGTTGGTCGGATTATTGGATTGAATTATTTATTATCGTTTTTTGTGTCGTTAGTGATAACAGTGATTTTTTATTTTAGCATTCCGCAAATTTGTGAAACGTTATTGAATGCGTCAGGCTTGGTCGATGAGATGAAATGGGGGGCGTTGTTATTATTCCTGATGACATTCATGTCAACTCAATTCGGAATTATGTCAGGTTTTCAAGACTTCAAGGGACAGGCGAGTACCATTTTGATCATTGGAATTTTGGCGATACCGATTTATTTGATAGGGGCAAAATTTAGCGGACTTCATGGAGCAGTGATAGCGTTGTTGGTTGTAACGTTGACCAATGTCATTATCAACAGTATTTTTATATTTCGCAACGTTAAGCGGTATGGATTACGATATTCTTTTTTTGAATCATATAAAGAATTACCGATACTTTGGAAATTTAGTTTACCGACAGTGTTGTGTGGAACGATTGCGGCGGGCGGAGTTTGGATTTGTCAAATGATACAGAGATCGCAACCCAACGGAGCGGGTGAATTAGGAATATATTATGCGTTGATGACGTTTTATGCGATGGCGGCGTTTTTACCGGGGATAGTGAACAATGTCATGTTACCGATGGCAAGTCAGACGCAAGGCAGGCAGAATATACGGCAACTACGTAAGATTGTGATTACTCAATTGGGATTGAACATAATTACTGTTTCGGTCGTTTTGTTACCAATTTTATTATTTCCGAAACAAATAATGAGTTGTTTCGGCAATGATTTTATTGTGAGTAGCGAGGTAATTTTTTTGTTCGGGGTTTATTGTATGTTTACGGTTTTGGCGGGAACGGTTTACACAATTACGGCGAGCATAGGATTAGCGTGGATAAATTTTGCAACAATTATAGTTGGGACATCAACAATGTTAAGTGTTGCTTACTGGTCAATTTCGAGTTGGGGCAGTTTGGGTTTATTTTTAGCAATGCTTACAGAAGTTTTAGTGCGGATTGTAGTTTTTGCGATTTGTATTTTGTTTTTTTCAAAACGAATTTCGTTGCAATTACATAAAATTCACAGTGCAAATTAACAGTATAAATGTTAAAAAATTTACACATCAAAATTTCCATCGTGTTTGACAATGTAGCAACTAAAATAAATTATCGTTATCAAAAAATGTACTGTTAGAAAATTTGACCTTCATCGTAAACTTAGTTGTTAAGTATATTTTTGTTTTTACAGAAAATTAACATCGTAAAATTTAATTTTTATAAAATGACTACTGAATTTTTGAAAAAAAGATTGCAATTAGAAAACCAACGAATACAGGAAGAATATCATAATGTTATTGTCCCTGCTCCGGTTAAACTGATGTTAGAGCTTACTAATATTTGTAATCATCGTTGTATTTTTTGTTCTAATTCCAAAATGACTCGTCCAAGAGGAATTATTAAAACATCTTTAGCATTAAGATTACTTAGCGAGGCGGCAGAATTCGGTGTTAAAGAATTAAGTCTAGTAGCAACTGGTGAACCGTTTGCTTTTCCAGATATCGCAGATGTTATTAAGGCTGCAAAGCAATTTGGTTATACATATATCTATGTTACTACTAATGGCGGAGTTGCAAGTGAAGAAAAATTAAGGTCGGTAATAGATGCTGGACTTGATTCAATAAAATTTTCGTTTAATGCAGGAACTCGTGAAACATACTATAAAATACATGGACAAGATAATTTCGACAAGGTGATGCAACGCATTAAATTTGTTGTTGACTATAGACGTAAAACACAAAAATTATTATC
>JAITIZ010000393.1 GCA_031279215.1 Planctomycetaceae bacterium | reverse complement strand
CAACTTATAATTGTATCGTATATCATCATACCCGATACCTTCAAACAGATAAGCCGCTGTAGTAAAATCTGTTGAAGGTACCTAAACTGAATACAATGGTTCTTTTTTCATCATAATTTAATTCCTTAATTTAACGGACCTTTCTAAGTTTTTTATTTTTTTGGTATCAGGAATTTTTTGTATTTTTATGTTACGTTATCATTTAGCCGGTCATCATTTTCATTTGAATATAGTGATAAAAAAGTTACAAAACTTGTGGACTAATTCTGAAAATTGAATCCAAACCGTAACAATTCGCCGAAATTGATTCGTAAACAAGAAGCCCAACAAAAATAATATACTTATTACACTTTAAATTTCGGTTTTCGTTTTAAACTAAACTCGCCCTGAAAAGGCAATCAGCATTAGCGTAGGGCAACACCCTACGGAAAAAATATAACACAACAAAGCCCTGTAAGGGCGACAGCAATAGTGTTATTGGGGTTTTGAAAATGATTATCATCGTTAGGCTTTCGCCCTTTCAGGGATTGGGGAGTCTCTTGAAAGCACCGATATTTTCCATTATGATAAATTCGTTTAGATATTATGTCCGGTTCAAGAAGTTCCAGTTGTACATCAAAATCATCTGTTACTAATACCTAAAACAACGATATCGCAACGAAATTCATAAACACTTCAAAATAATATTTCCGATACAATTTTACATTAAAATTAGTCATAACTTATTTATAATCAACACTTTAACATCAATTCCTATCCCCGGTGAGCAACGCCGTTTTGAGGAATGAACGGATCTGTGAACTGCCGCTGATCTCTTGAAAAGCAAACCGATTGGAGTCAATGACCAAGTCAACCGGTATGACCTTTCAGAGAAAAAATCGCTTGCATGATCCTGCCCTAACAATTACTTCACCTTAATTCCGAAACTGTTAGAATCATTTTTATTCCAAAAATGGAAACAATTAATTTACCCAAAGATCGTTCCAAAGGAAAATACACTAACCGAAATTTAGCACGGACAGTTGCGTTCCAAATACTTTATCAAGAGGATTTGAACCCCGGTTCGCATGAACAGTTTACCGAAATGTTTTTGAAACAGGAAATTCCTGATCATAAACCGCTTATATCTTTTGCCAGAACATTGGTCAACGGAACCGCCGAAAAAAAAGAACAAATTGATACAATATTGACCAATGTCGCTCAACACTGGTCGTTATCCCGAATGAATGTTATTGATCGAAATATTTTGCGAATCGCAGTTTATGAAATTTTGTTTATGGACACACCCAAAGCAATTGTAATTAACGAAGCAGTCGAATTAGCTAAAAAATTCGGAACAAAACAGTCCGCTTCCTTCGTCAACGGAATACTAAATAATATTGTTGATAGTTGATTGCGGATAGTAATGTAAACCAATCAACCGAGTTGCAGTAAATCGTACCTTGACACAACTATTAATTTGGGGTAGTATTAACTTTGACAGTATTAACATTTACAGTATTAACTACTTAAAATCACGGAGAATTTTTATGAAAAAGATGATTTGTTTTTGTTTTTGTTTTTGTTTTATGTTTGTTTGTAATTCTTTTCTCATGGCGCAGAAAACGGCACCCAATGTGCTTTCTCCTGAAGAAAAAGCAGAAGGATTTCAACTGCTTTTTGACGGCAAACGACTTTCACCCAATATTTGGCAAAATGCAATTGAAGGTTATCCGGTTGAAGACGGAACAATTGTATGCCGAAAAGGAGGGAATTTGTTGACGGTGAAAGAATACGGCGATTTTGTATTACGTTTTGAATTTTTGTTGCCGCCGGGAGGAAACAACGGTGTTGGTATTCGTGCCGAATCACCGAAAAAAGATGCCGCTTATCACGGTATGGAAATTCAAATACTCGATAATAGTGACAAAAAATGGAAAGAATTAAAACCGTATCAGTTTCACGGCTCAATTTATGGAGTCGTTCCAGTAAAACGTAACGCAGAAAAAAATGATTATCACAAACCGGTAGGAGAATGGAATCTTGAAGAGATTACCGCATCCGGTTCGAGAATCAAAATTGTTTTGAATGGGGAAACAGTTGTGGATGCTGATATTGCAGAATTTAAAAATAACCCCACGCCAGACGGCAAGGAACATCCGGGACTACATCGGGAAAAAGGATTTTTGGGGTTTCTCGGTCATGGTGATCCGGTACGGTTTCGGAACATTCGAGTCAAAGAATTGAACGCTTTGACGGAAGAAGAGAAAGAAGAAGGTTTTGAACTGCTTTTTGACGGAAAAACCGTTTCACCGGAAATTTGGAAAAATGATATTCAAGGTTATCCGGTCGAAAATGGAGAAATTGTGTGCCGAACCAAGAACCACGCCAACGACAAAGGAGGGACATTGGCAACAATCAAGGAATATGGTGATTTCGATTTTCGTTTTGAATTTTTACTTCCGCCAGGCGGCAACAACGGAATCATGGTTCGCGGCGGTACGGAAATTCAGGTACTTGACCATTTTCACGAATGTTATAAAGACCTCAAACCTTATCAATTTCATGGTTCGATTTATTATTCGGTTCCTTCCAAAAGGGTTCCTGAGAAAAATGACTTCCACAAACCGGTTGGGCAATGGAATTACGAAGAGATTATTGTTCGTGGAACTCAGTACAAGGTCATTCTGAATAACGAAACAATTCTTGAAGCTGATGTTGCGGAATTAAAAGGCAAACCATCATTGGACGGTAAAGAACACCCCGAATTACAGAACCTAAAAGGTTCACTTGGGTTTCTCGGTCATGGTGATCCGGTACGGTTTCGAAATATTCGTGTCAAAGAATTAAATACAAAGAATTGAATACTTTGGCAGAAGAATAAAAACAAAAAAGTTTTGAATTACCTTTTTGGGTAATATATCAGTGGAATTTTTGTTTAATTTTTTTTAACACGAAAAACACGAAATTACACGAAACACACGAAAGTTTTTTTTAGATAATTTTCGTGTATTTTGTGATGTTTCGTGTATTTCGCGTTTAAAATAAACAGATACATTTTTTCAATGATTATGTGTTTATTTTCGTCAACCTTATTTTTACCTAATTTTCAAATTCATAACCCCAAAAAATTGAAAAACAATTATTCGTAATCTATCAGTGAAATTTTTGTTTTTCGCTCTTAACTCCGCTAGGGGTGTGAAATGCATAACCGGCAGTCAAGTGAAACGCAACCGCCGGATCAGGAATTTCCCAATTTTCCCAAAGCCCTGCAAGGGTGAGATAATAGTGGAGAGTTGATAGTGGAGAGTGTCGCAAGCGGATTACTACCCAAACGGTAATCATTCCGCATGCGACACTATCCACTTTCCATTCTCAACTATTATTCTGCCCTTACAGGGCATTGTTTGTTGGGAATCGTTTCGTAGGGCGTTGCCCTACGCTATTGCTGATTGCCCCTACGGGGCGACTACGGAATTGTTACTGAACCTTTACAAATGACCAAATTAAAAAAGACTATTTTATTACAGGATAATAGGATAGTTTATAATAATTTTACGGTAAATTGACGACTTCACCATCACTAACATTGGTCAGTTGCCATAAGATAGTCGGGTTGGTTGTAATTGTAAATGCCCTCACAGAACCATCGCCTGAAAGAAAATTGACAGCGTTTCCGTGCATACTTCCGAGTGATTCCAAACTATGAGTTCCGCCGCCGCTGTGAGGGTGTGCGGTAGAATCTTGCCGATTGGGATCGTTGGGACCGCGTCCAAATAAACGCCCGTTAGTATGAACCGGACGCATCACATTATAATTATACGCTGCGGTGTAACTCATTTGATAACCGCCATACCATTGATTGGCAACTCCTGTATCACTATCCAATGCCCATGCCGGAACATATTTTTCTCCGAATAATAATTGATTACTACTTCCATCACTCCACCATGCCATTGTATCCCGATATTTCCAATCTGTGATATAACGGCTATTACCTTCGTCATTACCCGGATCGGTACCGGTTGCCGAAGAATTGAATGTCAAAACCGGAATACGAAACGGACCTTTGTTGTTCATGGTTGCACCGTTTCCGGTTGTTGCTGCCTTTATACATTTCCATGCTTCATTACGATTATTTGTATCCCGACCAGTTATACTTTGATCGTAATCGTTCAATGTGAGTGCCGCATAATCACTGAGCGGTCCATAAGCATTATTTGAACCATTGTAATCTTTATATTTTCCTCCGGTTGTTCGTGAAGGACAAATATAGATATTAACGGAAGCAAATGCTTTTTTATTCTCAACGGACAATACACGAAACCAATCTGCGGCATTACATTTCGCAACCGATCCCGTACCACCGGAACTTGGGGCTCGAAGCATCAAATTTTGTTGGACAACCAACTCATAGAGCGATGTACGTTCAACATAAGGGTAAAGAAAAATAAAAATTGAAGGTCGATCACAAAACAGATTGATTGGTGGAAGTGTTGTTTCGGTATCGTGGAAATTATGAACGGCAATGCCTATTTGTTTGAGGTGGTTGGTACATTGTACTCGTCTTGCAGCCTCACGCGCTGCCTGCACTGCCGGTAACAGAAGTGCGATTAATACCGCAATAATCGCAATAACCACAAGAAGTTCGACGAGGGTAAAACCCAAAATAGTAGTTTTTTTCATTGGTATGTTCCTTATGAAAAAGAGGAAATTTTTACAGATTACATAACAAATAATCTGCTTTTGCTAAAAAGCGGGAAAAACGTAACGCCGAGAAACGGCAACAGAATATCGCTATTAGATTAGGAGCGACACGTAACTTAAAATAGATTCATTCCCACCGACGAAAGTGGTGTATTACATATTAAAATGTAACACTGAATTATACCCATAGAATTAACACGCGGCACTCCATCAGCGGGAGCCACGCAACTCTGTTAATTCTACAGTAATCTTCTACTCGGAAAATCCGGTCGTCATGTAGAAAATTACAGTTCGCCGAAGCGATTTTAAGTGTTGTTGACGTACTCGATTTTTTAATACCCGAACAAAAATTCGGGCAATTTATTTTTCAAAATATAACTTTAGTCTCCAAAAATATTGAAAATTAAAAAACTGAAATTGACAGGATTGGAATTTTACACCATCAGTTAAAACCGGTCAAGTCCAGTATCAAAAATTTTTTTCTGGTATTGGGAAAAAATCACATACTAAAAAAATTATAATAGACCTTTTCTCTAACCTTATTTTGTTGTTTTTTAAGATTGCTTTTTCGTAACTTTCGTTTTATTGTTATTCTTCTCGGAGTGTTTCTTTTTTCTTTCTTTCCTTTTCTTTTTAACCGATTTTTTCCCTATGTATTCCCCCGAAGTTACCAAAGCTCTTAAGCCAAGTGATCGCCAATTTAAAAAGTTTTTTGGTGTATCGAAACCGATCTTTTTCCAATTGCTCGCTATTCTCCGTGTTGCCGATTCCGAGCGTCATCAGTTTGGCGGTCACCCGAGCCGC
>JAITIZ010000300.1 GCA_031279215.1 Planctomycetaceae bacterium | reverse complement strand
GGGAGTTCCCAAAATCAAAATGGGAGTTCCCAAAATGGTAACTATTCAATAACCGCCCCAAAGAGGCAATCGGCAACAGCGTAGAGCAACACCCCACGTAAACTTACAGGGCATTTATTTGTTTGGACTATTTTCGTAGGGTGTTGTTTTACGTTATTGTTTATTTCCTCTTTGGGGCGGTTAGGAAATAATTATACTCTATCCTGTTATGAATTGGTTGTTTTTTTGAATATCTGAAATATGTAGCGGTCCAGATTTAAGAGGCGGTCTTTCGCTGAAGGGTTTTCACTCATGGTCACACCTATTAGGTTTGTTATTGTGTTTTTTACGGTTTGACGGTCAATAAAAAATCGTAATATTGCATGGAATTTTTATTTTTTATTTACATTTTGGGTAAAAATACAGATTCTATTTCACATTTAACGAAAACGAGACAAAAATGTTGTTTTTGGGACATGCTAAGACAAAACTGTCATTCAAAAGATTGATTTAACTTGTTTTGAAAAACATGTTTTGAATATAAATATTGTAAGTGTAATAAGTTGCTGCTGTTGAAACGGTAGATTTTTATCTTGGTATTTTCTTGGCGCAAAACGTGCATAAGAGTTATAACGGTTACGAGAGTAAACGACAAGGCATGACAAAGCTGAAAAAAATTTTTTGCCGGTTAAAATCAAATATTTATGATAAATTTCGAACTAATGAAACAAGCTCCTGGAATACTTGCATTGGAAGATGGGCGTTGTTTTCCTGGTATTTCAGTCGGGTTTGATGGTCTTTCTACTGGCGAGGTTGTTTTCAACACATCAATGACCGGTTATCAGGAGGTGATTACCGACATGTCATACGCTGGTCAAATAGTTGCGATGACGGCTCCGCAGATTGGCAACACTGGGTTTAACGATGAAGATCATGAATCGGTAAAACCCAAAATTCAGGGACTTTTAATGCGTGAAATTTCGCGTCGGGCTTCTAACTGGCGTGCCACAGAAAGTCTCGACGAATTTTTAAAACGGA
Organism: Planctomycetaceae bacterium; assembly: GCA_031279215.1. Lineage (GTDB taxonomy): Bacteria > Planctomycetota > Planctomycetia > Pirellulales > Thermoguttaceae > WRKP01. Next base: position 12,516 of record JAITIZ010000300.1, on the reverse strand, counting down.
ATCAAATTGTTGCTCTTTCCGATATTGACACGCGATCTTTGACGAAATATATTAGGGATCATGGTTTATTGCGTGGGGTGATTGCTTCTGGGGATTGGGATGCGGCGGAACTGATCCAAAAAGCCAAAGATTCACCGCATTTGGAAGATATTGATTTGGTTGGACAACTGACTGCCTCTAAACCGTTTGAATGGACAGAACCATGTTCGTGGACTTCGGATTTATACAAAGAAGGTTCCAATCGGTTGAAAAAAATTGTTGTTTATGATTTTGGGGTGAAACAAAATATTTTGCGGTCATTAGTTTCGATGGGAGCGAGTGTTTTTGTTGTTCCGGCGTTTACAACGGCTGATGAATTACTGAAGATGCAACCGGATGGAGTTGTTTATTCGAATGGTCCGGGTGATCCGGCACGGCTTGGTTTGGTTGTTGCGGAGATGCAAAAACTGATCGGCAAAATACCAATGTTTGGAATCTGTCTTGGTCATCAACTTCTGGGCAGAGCGTTTGGTGCGGTGACATACAAGATGAAATTTGGTCATCGCGGAGCCAACCAACCCGTACTCAACAAAACAACCGGACAAGTTGAAATTACATCACAAAATCACAGTTTTTGTATCAATCCTGATACATTACCGAGCAATGTTGAGGTTTCGCATATAAATTTGAATGATGGTACGGTGGAGGGGTTACGTCATCGTGAGCTGCCGATTTTTTCTGTACAATATCACCCGGAAGCAGCGGCAGGTCCGCATGATGCCGCTTATCTATTTGAAGAATTTCTGTTCGGCAAAAAAACGTTCATAAAAAATTAATTGTTGATTATGAATATTCTTATTACGTTTTAATATTCGGTTTTCGTTTTTTTTGAGAGGAAACAATATTTTGGGAACTATTCAGCAGCGATTCTATTGTTTATCATCCGGCGTAATTATTCTGTATAATTTTTGGTGATATTTCAACGGAATTTCCGTTTTTTGGGGGAATTCTCGGTAAAATAAAAGATAATTTTTTGTGAATTTCTTTGATCCGCAATTGGGAAGTTGTTACCAGTTTAATTCGTTTGCTTCTTCCCAATGTTCATAGAGAAGGGCTATTTTGTCTTGTTCCTCTTTAATTTCATGATGGATCGTTTTAGTACGTTCACCGTCTCTGGCAATTTCAGGACGTAATAAATCTTCATTTAAAGTCATAATTTGTGTTTCGCGTGCGAAAATTTCTTCTTCGATTTCATGAGTTTTTCGGAAGGGGAACTTGCGTACTTTTTTTTCTTTTTTTGTTTTCGTAACACCCGACGAATTTGTATTATCTAGCGGTACGGTTTCACCGGTTTTACCTTGTTGATTTTTCCAATGTTCTTCTTTTCGAAGCGGTTCTTTATATTTTTTATTGGGAGTTGGTTGGGCGGTTTCTTTATTTATTTTTTTTTGTTCAATTTCTTTTGGTTGGGTGTTTGTTTTCCATAAATTTTGTTCTTTATTGTTACGGTTTGGGTTTTGTTTAATCACGGACACCATTGATTTGCCGCTAATACCTCCTGCTGCTTTTCTGTCCGAACATGCGTCCGCAAGGAAAGGATCCGCTATCAATCCTTTTGAAACCATGTGCCGAAATGTTGAATAATTACCTTCGAGTATTTTGAATCGTGCATCGGGTTGAATAATCAGCAGGTGATCGGCAACACGGTCAACAAAATATCGGTCATGCGAAATAAATAACACCGTACCCCCAAAATCACGAATTGCTTTTTCCAATGCCGCCCGCGCCCAAAGATCAAGATGATTGGTTGGTTCGTCAAGAATCAGAACATTGGCATCTTCCGCCGACAGTTTGGCAAGAGCCGCCCGACAACGTTGACCGCCGCTCAAACTCGCAACTTTTTGTAACTGCTGATCACCAGTCAACCCAAATGATCCCAACAAATTTCGACGAGCCGGTTCTTCAAAAACTTTTTTATTGACGGGACGTATGGCATCGAGAACTTGAAGTGAATCGTCCAGTACGTGTAATTGTTGATCAAAATAACCTATTTTCAGTCCTTGTCCGTGAATAGATTGACCGGAATCCGGGGTAATTTCGTTCAATAAACAACGGAGCAATGTCGTTTTACCACAACCGTTTGGTCCCAAAATTGCCCAACGTTGCCCGCGTTCAATATTGAATGTTAAATCCTGAAACAACGGTTTTCCAAAAGTAAAACTTTTAGAAAGTTTTTCGCAACGGAATATAATATCACCGGTTCGTTTGGGTTTCGAGAAATGCATGGGAAGTGACTCGATTTTTCGCGGCGGGTTTGCAGGAGTTTCCATGAGCCGTTCTAATTTTTTCCGTCGATCTTCGGCTTGTGCGGCTTTCATTCCGTAATGGTTACGCCGAATAAATTCTTTTGCTTTTTCAACTTCTTCGACATATTTTTCATAAGTTCGTGTTTGTACTGTCAGGCGTTCTTCTTTAAGAGCGGTGTATTTTGAAAAATTACCCGAATAATCATCAATCGTTCCATGAAACAGTTCCAATGTCCGGTTGGTAACACGGTCAAGAAAATACCGGTCATGCGAAACAAGAATAACTGATGCAGAAGTGTCATGCAAAAAATTTTCAAGCCATTCGGTTGCTAGTAAATCGAGGTGGTTGGAGGGTTCGTCGAGGAGCATGATGTCCGGTTCTTCGAGCAACAGTTGTGCAAGGTTCAACCGATTCATTTCACCACCGCTCAACGCAGAAACCGGTTTGGAAAATTCGTCATCCGTAAAACCAACACCATGTAAAATCTTTTCAATACGATAATCAAAATGGTAAGCATCATGATGTTGAAGTGATTCGTGAATCCGGTCATATCGAACCGACAAACGAATCAATTCGGTTTCATCGGTGGTTTGTGCTAATTGATTGGCGAGATATTCCGCTTCGTGTTGCATTTCGATGAGCGGAGCCAGTGCCAGTTTTGCCTCTTCAAGAACGGTTCGGCGGCAATCGGTTTGATGGCGTTGTTCCAAATAACCAATGCTTGTTCCTGATGCTTTATCAATTGTTCCTTTTTCGGATTCTTCACGTCCCGCCAGAATATTAAGCAAGGTTGTTTTACCACAACCGTTCGGTCCAACCAAACCAACCTTGTCCCCCGCGCGAAGTTGAAACGAAACATCAACCAATACCGGATCTGACGAAAAATATTTACGTAAATGTTCTACTGTTAAAATGACTTCCATAAGAAATGATGTAATTATTCAGTGGAATTTTCGTAAAGATACTGAATTTCCATACGAGGAGTCGAACCCCTTTTCCATAAAATCCGCATCAGCATAACTTGCCGGTTTGACCTTGTTTACGGACGAAAATTGAAAACACAAAACCTGTTGCAATTACGGAGCAACTGTTACGATAACCATGTTAGATAATTCTTAAATATTACAAAATTATTATAACCTACTTTCACAATGTGTTCCAGTAGGGCTAACGGCTTTCACCTATGGTTGCCCGCCAGCGTCAGAATAATTTAAGGGAACTTCTAAAAACTCATTTTTTTAGGAACGCAGGCGTCTCGCCTGCACTTTTTATAGGCAATGTGCAATCGAGACGACTGCGTTCCTGATGTTTTTAGAAGTTCCCTTAATACAAACCGTCTCCGTATTAAAATAAAGAATGAAAGAGATATCGCGTTAATAGTAACACGAAACAACTGCATATTACAGATAACAGATACAGCAGGCACGCCGTCATACAAACGGCGTTTTAACGATCCGGAAATTCGTTGCCTGCCAAGAGCCTGTTAAAGAAGAATGTTGTTTTTTAAGACATTATTCATCTTGTAATGCACTGTAACCTTCCGCGCCGGTTCGGACTTTGACGACATTTTCAACATCGTACACAAATATCTTGCCGTCACCGATATTACCGGTGTACAGGATTTTCTTTGCCGTTTCAATAACCAGACCCACCGGAACTTTCGTAACGACAACTTCGACACGCACTTTCGGTAACAGTTGAATATCAATCGGAACTCCACGATAAAATTCACTGCTTCCCTTTTGCATTCCGCAACCCATGACCTGTGTTACCGTCATACCGGTAATATCTATCGCATTCAAAGCGGATTTGAGATCGTCGAATTTATTTTGACGGCAAATAATCTCGACCTTTGAAAATTTAGGATGGTTCGGATCAAGCGGTTTTGCCGTAACAGTTTTTGGTACAGGATGTTCAACCGTAACCGCTTGAGCAAGCGGAACTTTGCCTTCTTCATGAGCAACAATACCAAGCAATTGATCGGTAATATTAAAGTCCGCATAAGCACTGGCAAGACCGTGTTCGGAAATATCCAACCCTCCAAGCTCTTCCGCTTTGGAAACTCGTAAACCAATTGTTGCCCCAAGAATACCGAACAGAATAAGCATGGTGATCGTAATCCATACCGCAACAGCAACAACTCCAATAATTTGCGTAACTAAAAGGCTGGTGCCTCCGCCATAAAGCAAACCGTGAAAATCGCCGTTGACTTTCGGATCCGCCAAAAGACCAACACATAATGTTCCAACCACACCGCAAACACCATGAACAGAAACGGCACCAACCGGATCATCAATATGAAGAACTTTATCAATAAATTCAATACCGATCACAAGAAATATCGCGGAAAGTGTTCCGACGATAATGGCACCAATTGGATTGACAACATCGCAGCATGCCGTAATTCCGACAAGACCGGCTAACACTCCATTCAATGTCATCGACACATCCGGCTTTCCGTAACGAATCCAAGTAAGAATCATTGTTACAGCAGCTCCAGAGGAAGCGGCAAGGTTTGTAGTTACAAAAATACTCCCCATCGAAGTCAGCACACTGTCGCCTGTTGCACAAACAGTTGAAGCACCGTTGAATCCAAACCAGCCGAACCAGAGAATCATAACCCCCAGACAACCAAGAGCCAAGTTACTACCAAGAATCGCACGCGGTTTTCCGTCTTTTGTATATTTTCCAATACGGGGACCAAGGAAAGCAGCTCCAATAAATGCCGACAAACCGCCAACCATGTGAACAACAGTCGAACCGGCAAAATCATGAAATTTCATTTTAGTTAACCAACCATCGCCCCAAACCCAATGACCGGAAACCGGATAAACAAACGCACTCAATACAATACAATAAATACAGTAAGTACTGAATTTTGTACGTTCTGCCATTGCGCCTGAAACAATGGTTGCCGATGTGGCACAAAAAACGGTTTGGAAAATCAGAAAAACCACTCCGGGATAAGTTCCTGCACCATATTTATTTTCAATGGCACCGCTGGAAAACAAGTCAATCCCGCCAAAATAAGGCGAAACTGTTTCACTGGAAAGGTCCATTCCGGGAGCGAACATGATTCCAAAACCAATAATTGTAAAGAAAATCGTGCCAAGTGCAAAAGTCAACACGTTTTTCATAACGATATTACCCGTATTTTTGGCACGGGTAAAACCTGCTTCCACCATAGTGAAACCAGGATGCATAAAGAACACTAGTGCGGCTCCCAGAAGAACCCAAATAGTGTCCACAGACGAAAATTGATCGGCAACCTCTGCAACTACTTCTGCGGCTTTTTCGGCAACTTCAATTACAGAATCTGCTTGTGCAAAGATCGGTAAAAAAAACTCAAGTAACGGCATGACATAATCTCCTTTGTTGGGTCTAATTCAAAAACATTTAACCGTATTACGGCTAAATTTCCATTAACCCAATTAAAGGCATTTTCCATGCCAATTCAAAATCACCTAAAAAGAAAATACGTAAATATTGATTATTTCAAGAGATAAAGCAATATTCACAGTTTTAAGAAAATAATTATTTTGTGCTTGTAATAAGAAGCGACAAATTTGTTTTGTCAATTTAGTAAAACTACAAAATTGTAATATCAATAATTTTTTTACCGATTTGTCTGATTTCGTGTGAATTTTTGGATTTTATGTTCAATATTGAAGGCGGTAAATTATTCACGAATCTGACCGTTTCCGTAAACGATATATTTATATGTTGTCAGTTCTTTGATACCGCAAGGACCGCGGGCATGGAATTTATTTGTACTGATTCCAATTTCCGCTCCAAGTCCGAATTGACCGCCGTCATTGAATCGGGTACTGGCATTGACCATTACGGCAGAACTGTCAATCCGTGTCGTAAATTCACGCGCTGAATTTAAGTCTTTTGTAATAATTGTTTCAGTATGACCGTCGCTGTAATTGTTAATATGATTGATTGCCTCATCGAGTGAATCAACAATTTTAATAGAAATCACCGGACCATGAAATTCTGTTTTGAAATCTGCCTCTGTTGCCGGAACTGTTGCCGTTAAAAGCGAACATGTTTTCGGACAGCCGCGTAATTCGATATTGTGTTGCAATAATGCGTTTGCCAGACGCGGTAATAACGAAACAGCAACCGCTTGATGAATTACCAGTGATTCTGCCGCATTACAAACTCCCATTCGTTGACACTTTGAATTGACAAGAACTTTTTCCGCAATATCAGGATCGGCAAACTGATCAATATAAACATGGCAATTACCCGCAAAGTGTTTAATAACCGGCATTGCGGCTTCCGCAGTTACACGGCGAATAAGACTTTCACCGCCGCGCGGAATTGTTACGGTAATCTTGTCCGCCATTTTAAGAAATTCACCAACAGCGTTCCGGTCAGGAGTTTGGACAAGTTGTACGGCATTTCGGGGTAATCCGGTTTCTTCGGCAGCCTGAAACAAAATTTCCGCCAAAGCAATGTTGGAATGAATCGATTCTTTACCGCCCCGTAAAATTACAGCGTTACCGCTTTTGATACAAATTGCGGCAGCATCGGGAGTAACATTGGGTCTTGATTCATAAATGAAAAAAACAACCCCAAGCGGAACACGAACCTTTTGAACTTCAATACCATTAGGACGAATTGTTGATTCGATAATATTTCCAACCGGATCAGGAAACATGGCAATTTCATGTAATGCCGTAACAATTTCACGAATCCGCACGGGATTGAGCAAAAGCCGATCTGTTTCCGCCAATGTTAAACCAAAACCAGGTGCAGCAGCAATATCTTTTTGATTTTCGGACAAAATATATTCGTTTTTTTCCTCGATTAACCGAGCAGAGAGTTTCAACCATGCGTTTTTTTGTGCTCCGCTGACTCTCGGCATTAAAAGCGATGCCGCTTTGGCACGAACCGCCATGTCAAAACAATAATCTGAAATGTTCATAACTAATAACTCAATGTGTAAAAATAGGAGAATTTTTAATTTGTGTTGCGTAAAATGCAATAGAACACTATTATTGGGAATTGAAAAATTTATCCTAATAAGGTTTTTACCAAAAGATTCAATCCAGATTTATCATATCATAAATCCTTGTTTATTGTCAAGCGTTTTTCAAAGGTAACTGTCTATTTTAATTTTGACGATTTTATTACTTCAAAAGAATTTTAAAAAGCAATAACTAAAAGGTAGGCAATGTTTCGCCGAAGGGCTTTCACCTACGGCTTTCACCTACGGTCGCTTACCGTAAGCGTATCTGTTAAAGAAAATTCCACTAATGGTAACTTCTAAAAACTAACGTTAGGAGGAACACAGGCGTCTCGCCTGTACTGTTTTTGTACAAAAAACATATAAGTATGCGGTCGAGACGACCGCGTTCCTTCTAACAATAAATTTTTACATTAGTTTTTTAGAAGTTCCCTAATATATTACTAATTAATTAGGATTTTGATTGTTCCATTTTTTCGATGAGGGTGATGAATGCGTCTTCAAGAGTTGGGTCGGTTAATGTGGAGTTGTTTTTTACGGACTGTTTTAAGTCATCAGGTGTTCCGGTTGCAATTGTTTCTCCGCGATAAATCAATGCAATTCTGTCGCAATATTCCGCTTCGTCCATAAAATGCGTTGTAACAAGAACCGTAACTCCGTTTTCGACCAGCGCATTGATGTGTGACCAAAACTCACGGCGTGTCAATGGATCAACTCCCGATGTCGGTTCGTCAAGAAACAAGACGTCCGGCTCATGCATCAACGCCGCCGCCAATGATAAACGTTGCTTAAACCCAAGCGGTAATACCGAAGCACTAACCGATGAATATTGACCAAGATCAAATATGTCAAGCATTGCCCCAACCGCTTTGCGTTTCGCTAATCCCCAAAGTCCGTAAGTTCCGGCAAAGAAATTCAAATTTTGCCGAACAGTTAATTCGCCGTACATTGAGAATTTTTGTGCCATATAACCAAGCCGTGAACGCGCCCGTGATGGAGATTTTCGCAGGTTGTAACCGGCGATAAATCCTTCACCTTCAGTTGGTTTGAGCAAACCGCAAAGCATTCTGAATGTCGTACTTTTACCGGCTCCGTTGGGACCAAGCAACCCAAAAATTTCACCGCGTTTGATTTCAAAATTATTGTTGCGGACAGCAGTGAACAACCCAAACCGCTTGGTCAAATTATGCGCAACAACAACCGGAAGATTATCTCCCGCCGGTTTAGGTTTTCGTTGCGCAAGTACCGATTCGCCCTTAACCGTCCCGCCGAGAATATCAATAAAACCGTCCTCAAAACACGGCGTTACTGAAACAATTTCAACCTTTTCCGAATCATCAATAAATTTTTGCACGTTTAATTGTTGCGGCAGCACACCGGATTTCAACACAATACGAATTGCACTTCCTTGAATTGTTCCATCAAGAGTTTCCGGCTGTTGGATCAATTGAGCGAGAATTTTTCTTTGTTTATTTGTTGCGAGGCCGCGTAGGTGTAAGACTCTTCCTTTTATTTTTTGTATCAATTTAGTTGGTTGACCGTAAAAAAGTTGTGTTCCCTTATTCAGAAGCAATACCTCATCACAAGCTTCCGCCTCGTCAAGGTAAGCCGTGTTCCAGACAACAATAACATCATGCGCAAGAAGTTCACGAACCATACGCCAAAGTTCACGCCGGCTGATCGGATCAACTCCCACTCCCGGTTCATCAAGTAACAACAATTTCGGCATTTTAATTAGCGAACAGGCAAGACCAAGTTTTTGTTTCATGCCCCCGGAAAGACGACCGGATATTCGTTTGGTAAAAGATTCCAACCCCGTAAAATGTAATAGTTCGCCAAACCGTTCTTTTTGTTTCGATTTTTCAAGCCCGCGCATTTCGGCATACAACTCAAGATTTTCGATCACCGTCAAATCTTCGTAAAGACCAAAACGCTGCGGCATATAACCCATGATTTCACGTATTGCCGGAGTTTCTTTGACAGAATCGTAACCGAAAACATTAATTTGTCCGTCACTCGGTTCAAGAAGTCCGGCAATTAAACGTACCAATGTTGTTTTTCCGGCTCCGTCAGGACCGACAATTCCGGTAATTTGACCGGGCAAAATTTGTACGGAAATATTGTCAATCGCCGGAATAGAGGTGTTTCCAAAACTTTTTTTGACGTGTTCAATTGAAATCATCAATTTATTGATTCAATAACAATTTTACTGTTACGGGCATTCCCTGCCGAAGACCGTTGTCAGGATTATCGGCAATAATTCGGACACGATAAACCAGAGCGGTTCGGAGTTCGGTTGTTTCGACATTTTTGGGCGTAAATTCCGCTTCCGGCGAAATATAACCAACTTGTCCGGTGTAAGGTTTGTCCGGTTGGGTGTCCGTGTAAATTTCCGCTTTCATTCCGGGAGCAAGTCTCCCCAGTTGTAATTCCGAAACATAAACATAAACCCAAACAGCATCTTTCAGAGAAATCGTTGCAATAATCTGACCGGCATTGACCACCGAACCAACCTCTTCAATACGAGTCAACAAAATACCATCATTCGGACAAAATAATATCGTATCTTTAATCGCCGTTTCCGCTTTTTTCAGGTTCGCTTTGGCTTCAGCAAGCTGAGATTTTGCAGCGGCAATATCTTCTTTTCTGTAACCTTCAAGCAAAAGATTAAGATTTTCTTCAGCAATTTTTTTCTGCGCAACCGCTTCATCACGCCGCGCTTCAACATTTTCAAATTCCTGAATCGTAACAACCTTGCCGTCCAGCAACTGTTGAGAACGTTTCAAATCCGATTCCAATACGTTTAGATTAGCGATTCGTCCATTAAGTGTAGCGCGTGCTTGTTTGATTTCCTGAGAACGGTAACCGGCTTCGAGTTTCGCACAGTTTTCGCGCGCAATTTCAACTTGAGCAACCGCAACCGCATAAGTGTCTTCATAAGGTTCACGGTCAAGGCAGGCAATCATCTCGCCTTTTTTGATAAAGCCGCCTTCTTCAAAAAAAATTTCCGAAATTCGTCCAAAAACCCGAAACCCCAAATTCACCCGCCTAATTTCAACATTCCCGTACAATATCAAACAATCATCACCAACTCCTTGTTTCGTTTCCGCATAATACTGATAGAAAAAATAACCGCCCCCAAATAATATCAACAAAAGAAATAACAATACAATAATTTTTTTAATCATAAATATACCGTTTATTTTTTAATTGTTTCACATTTCAGGAGGCGAATCATCGGTTTATTAAGGAACATACAGTAGTTGATAGGTTGAGAGGTAACAGTCCATTTTTTTAACGGCCGCATAATTTAAGTCGTCCGCAGATAACGCAGATTTTCGCAGATTATTTTAAAAAGGTTTTTGAAAATAATTTTTTGTATTTTCTTCCTTTATTTGTGTCGTTATTTCGTACTCTCAAAAAAGAATCCTTGAAAATCCGCGAAGATCGAATCTCTGAAAAAATCGCTGGACAAAAATTTGCGTAAATTTGCGTAAATTTGCGAAAATCTGCGTGAATTTGCGTAAATCTGCGGACTAAAATAGACAATTACGTTGAGAGTGGATAGTTGATAATGCCGCAAGCGGATTTATTATCGTTTGAGTAATCCGCATGCAACACTCTCCATTATCAACTCTCCACTATCAACTCTTCACTGATCAACTACTCATAATATGGTTCGCGGGTTCGTTCCGGTTTTTGGTTTGTATCGGGAATCTCACGAACCCAGATATTGCGGAACTTCGTTTTGTTGCCGTGATCCTGAAGCCGAATCGGTCTTGTCGGTTCGTGTACCTCATAAGCCGGCGGTAAATGGTAAAAAGTCGTTCCCTCAATCTCATGGTGGTTGATAATCAAAACACCGTTCTGGAATACCGTAACATAACCGGGGCGAATCACTTCAACAACCTTATTGTTTTCAATTTTCAATTCAGGACGGTTGAACACAATATCGTAATATTGCCATTCACCCGGCTTACGGCAAACATTGACCAACGGAGGACGTTGTTTGTAAATCGAACCGCATTGACCGTCAAAATACGTTTCATTTTCGTAAGAATCAAGAATTTGCACTTCGTAATTACCGAAAAACACGCCGCTATTGCCGCGACCTTGACCTTTGCCGGAAACTTCTGACGGTGTTGCGAATTCGATATGGAGTTGAACACTGCCGAATTGTTGTTTCGTTTGAATCTCGCCCGAACCGGGTTTGACAGTTAGTTCTCCGTTTTCGACAATCCACGAATCTTTGTTCCACGCCGACAAATCCTTGCCGTCGAACAAAATAATCGCATCAGACGGCGGATCACCCGGTTTATCCGCCGGTGTAACAATCGGCGGTTTCGTCCACGCAATCCCGCTCTTCCAGTCTTGTCCGGCAATAACAACCGCCGCCGCAAAAATAATCAACAAAACAGTTAACGTCATTTTTTTCTTCATAGAAAATTCTCCTAAAAAAAAGTTAGTACTATTTTCGTGGTATTTCCTTAATCTCTTATGTTTTCTTAGTCCCGCAGGGACGAGATGTGCATAACCGTAGGTTAAGCGAAGCGCAACCTACAGTCAAAATTGATAGTGGATAGTTGATAGTGGAGAGTATCGCATGTGATTTACAAGTATTCCCGCTTAAAATCCGCTTGCGACACTATCCACTATCAACTCTCAACTACTATCTCGCCCTTGCAGGGCTTTGGGAAATGGGGGAGTTCCTGATCCGGCGGTTGTGCTTCGCTTCACCGCCGGTTATGCAGTTCACACCCCTAGCGGGGTTAAGAGCAAAAAACAAAAATTCCACTGATATATTGCAAAATATCTTAACCGTTTCTGTAAAATATTACAAGACCTGTGTTGTGGGACTTTTTTTAATATCTATTCAGCAGCAATTCTATTGTTTATTATCTGTTTATCATCCGTTGTAATTATTCCGTGAAATTTTTATTTCTTGATCTTAACTCCGCTAGAGCCGGCATTGTGTAGTGGATAGTGGATAGTTGATAGTGGATAGTTGATAGTGGATAGTGGATAGTGGATAGTGCCGCAAGCGGATTACTACCCAAACGGCAATAACTCCGCTTGCGACACTATCCACTATCAACTCTCCACTCTCCACTACAGTATGTTGCCCTTTCAGGGCTTGATTTCAAAGGCGAAACCATACGTAGGGCGTTGCCCTACGCTATTGCTGATTGCCCCTACGGGGCGAATTGGTAAACAATTTTTTGACTCGAAAACAAAAATTCCACTGATATATT
>JAITIZ010000295.1 GCA_031279215.1 Planctomycetaceae bacterium | reverse complement strand
AGCGGAATTTTTATTTTGTGATCTTAACCCCGCTAGGGGTGTGAACAGCATAACCGGCGGTGAAGCGAAGCGCAACCGCCGGAGTAGGAACTCCTCCATTTTCCCAAAGCCCTGCAAGGGCGAAATAATAGTTAATAGTTAATAGTGGATAGTGGATAGTTGATAGTGTCGCATGCGGATTTTAACCGGAATGATTGTAAATCGCTTGCGACACTATCCACTATCCACTATCAACTACTCTCATGCCCAGGACTTTGGGTAATAGGGAGTTCCTGCTCCGGCGGTTGCGTTTTGTTGGACCGCCGGTTAGGTACTTCTCAGCCCTAGCGGAGTTAAGAGGAAAAAATAAAAACGATACTGAAAAATTGCCCCGACTTTTATTTTTCAAGTTTTCACCTATAATACGCATTTCGATGAAACCTTTTGACGAATAAACAAGATTGGTAAGTAAACAGAGTTGTAATATGTTGTTGTAAATTATTCAGTGGATTTTTATTTTAAATACGAAATATACGGAAATTTAGGGAAAAGAATTTTTTAAAATAAATATCATAAGAATAAACGGATGTCAGTCGGAATTAAGAAAACTTCTTTTCTGTACATTTCCTGTATTCCGTGTTTAAAAAATACAAAAATCCATTGAAATATTACTTTTATTTTTATTTAGTTTTGTTTCCAATTTTCACCCCAATATCAAACCAAAGTATCAAACCGCAATATCAATATGCAGGATATTATTCAGGAGTTAACGTGGCGTGGGCTGATTTACCAGATGACCGATGACACACATCTTGCCGCATGGCTCATGGCAAAACCACGAACAATTTATGCAGGTTTTGATCCGACAGCTGATAGTTTGCATGTTGGGCATCTTGTTGCGCTTATGAATCTACGGCGTTTCCAGAAATTCGGGCATCGCCCCATCGCTCTGGCAGGCGGCGCCACCGGAACAATCGGAGACCCAAGCGGAAAAAGTGAAGAACGAAAACTTATCACCAAAGAACAAGTCGAATTTAATATCAAATGTATCGAACACCAAATTCGTAAATTTTTACGTTTTGATCACTCGCCAACCGGCGCACTGTTGGTAAATAATGCCGATTGGTTTTCCCAATTTTCTTATATTGATTTTTTACGCGATGTTGGGAAACATTTTCCCGTAAACATCATGTTGGCAAAAGATTCTGTCAAAATGCGTCTTGAAAATTCGGAATCCGGTTTAAGTTTTACGGAATTTAGTTACATGCTGATGCAAAGTTATGATTTTGTACACCTTTACAAGACATACGACTGTGAAATGCAAATTGGCGGTAGTGATCAATGGGGTAATATTACATTGGGTTGTGAATTTGGACGGCGAATCGGTGCTCTTCCGAAAGGCGGGCAACTGCATGGTTTAACGAGTCCGCTTTTGACAAAAAGTGACGGCGGAAAAATGGGAAAAACCGAATCTGGAACTTTATGGCTTGATCCCGTTAAAACTTCGCCGTATCAGTTTTATCAATACTGGATCAATCTTAACGATTCCGACGTGGAACAAACTCTCAAAATATTTACCGACCTCACCCAACCGGAAATTGAAACCGTTTTGGTAACACATAAAACCGATCCGGGAAAACGAATTGCTCAAAAACGTGTTGCTGATGAATTGACGCGATTAGTTCACGGCGAATCAGGTTTAACTGTTGCGCAAAAAGCAACGGAAATCTTTTTTGGCGGTGAAATTTCCGAACTGAATGACCTACAACTCCGTGCTATTTTTGCAGATGTTCCAAGTCGGGAATTACCGCACAACCGGCTCAACAACAGTTTAACAATAACCGATGTTCTTGTTGAATCGGGTCTTTCCGCTTCAAAAAGTGAAGCCCGCCGGACAATTCAGCAAGGCGGCGCGTACATCAACAACCGGCAAATTAAAGATACAGAAATGATTATCGGAACAGAATATCTTGTTGGTGAAAGTATCATGGTTCTTCGTACCGGAAAGAAAAAATATGCTCTTTTACGTTTCAAATAATTTTCGTCAATTGGTTGCAATATTTTAGTCGTTTTTTTTGTAATATACTTTATCCTGTCATAAATTGGTCCCTTTAGGAACACAGACATCCCGCCTGTACGAAATTACCATTATTGCAGGAAAGACGCCCGCATTCCTACTAAAAGATCCAATTATTACAGGATACAGTATATTATCAATTCTCTACCTTGTTTATTTCTGTGAAATAGCGTATATTTCTTTTTTTGAGATTTTGTTGATACATGGATTCAATTGCAGACACAGATTTTGTTTCTATTGATTCGGGGAACTTCTAAAAACCTAATGTAAAAATTTATTGTTAGAAGGAACGCGGGCGTCTCGACCGCATATTTAGGCATTTTTTGTAAAAAAACAGGGCAGGCGAGACGCCTGCGTTCCTCCTAATATTACTTTTTAGAAGTTACCTTCGGTATTTTGTTGTTGGTCAATCTATTGGTCAATTCATTATTTTATTAACTTTTTTGAGGAGAACGATTTTTATGAGAACCTTTTTTACCTTGACGAGTATTTTTCTCACTTTTTCTCTCACTCTTTCTGTTTTCGGTTTAGTGATTGCGGACGAGCAGGATTTTGTTCCGTTGCTAACTCAACAATCCAACGGTATCTCATGGATTGAAAACGGTCAACCGCAGAACGGTTGGGTGAAACGCGGCGGCGATGCAACTTTTAGTGTTGATGGTGATTCTATTGTTGGAAAACGAGGACCCGGTATTAACACGTTTTTGTGTACGGAAAAAAAATATTCCAATTTCATTTTGAAATTCGATGTTAAGTACGACATTGAATGTAATTCTGGAGTTCAATTTCGTTCCGGTGTTCAATCAAAAGACGGCAAAGAATTTATTTTTGGTTATCAGTGCGAAATCGCACCCGAAAACGATACCGCCAATATTTACGATGAACACCGCCGAAACCGTTTCCTAATTCCTCAAACACCGGAATTACAAACGAAAATCAATCAGGTGTTCAAAAAAGAAGACTGGAACGAGATTGTTATTCAATGTGTTGGTCCGTCTATCAAAACATGGTTGAACGGCGAAAAAATTACCGATTTTGTTGATCTTGAAACCGATGAAGGTATTTTGGGACTTCAAGTTCATTCCGGTGAACAAGGTCAAGTTCGATGGCGGAATATTCAGATCAAAGAGTTTCCGCCGACACCGTGGATATTATTGTACGCCGATAAAAAATTCGGGGAGGTTGAAACCAAACCGGTTGGAAAATGGGAGATTCAAGATGATGGTTCGCTTCGCGGCACCACCGAAGAAGGACAACCCAAAGACGGAATGTTGCTAAGTAAAGAATCGTACAAAAATTTTGCCGTTAAAGTTTCTTTCAAAATGCTTACCGGAAATAGCGGTCTTTATTTTCGTGCGGAAGAAGTGGACAAACCCTATTGGCTTAAAGGATTTCAATGTGAAATTGCTATTGGCGGTGATACTGCCGGACTTTGGGAAGTTCAGGGGCGAGGTTGGGTTACCAAAAACGTCGAATTGGCTAAAGAAAAATATAGAACCGGTGATTGGAATGAAGTCGGAACTGTTGCCGTCGGCGACCAACTAACAACCTTTCTCAACGGCTGGATGATCACTAATATCAACGATCCCCAATGTGCCAAAGAAGGAAAAACCGGTCTCCAACTTCACGGCGGCGGGAGTCAAGGTTGCTTGTTCCGCGACTATTACATTATGCCTCTCGATGAAAATGCAGTTAAACTAATCAGAAAATAAAAAATCGTTAGCGGAATAAATTTAGAAAAACAAAAATTCGTAATATATCAGTGGAATTTCTTCGTAACTGTCTATTTTGACATTTTTGTTTTAATTTTTGTAATATATCAGTGGAATCATTGTAGATCACAACCATAGCAGCCCTGAAAGGGCGTTAGGATTATAGCCCGCCCCTGCGGGGCGGGTAACAAATCACCCCTAATTAATAAGCCCT